>NZ_DJBA01000008.1:0-24182 GCF_002435615.1 Clostridium sp. UBA5988
CCAAAATAAAGGGGTTAATCCGGTACCAAAAAAATACCCACGAGAAGGATTGTTTCCTTTCTTTAGTTCTTCTCATGTACTTCATACTTTTTTGTAATACAAGTGCTAAACCCACTTTTGGATTTTATCTTCAAAATAACTTCCTATTTTCACTACTTCATTCATAACAGTACCAATACTATAGTTACTTAAAAACCAATTTTCCTTTGTAATTCCTCTTTTATCAATTACAGGGGATACATAAAAATTTACATTTGAAGGGAAAATTGATTTATACGTTAGTAATGCTCTTCTTGAGTGATATGCTTTACATACCAAAATTACATTTTTTATTGGTATATTTAATGTTTGTAATACATTCCATGATAATTGAGCATTTTCAAATGTATTTTTTGCTTGGTCCTCCTCTAAAATTGCTTTTTCAGGAATACCTAACTGAATCCCTATTGTTTTCAGATAGTCCCATTCTGTCTCATAATAGGTTAATTTGCTATTTGCTCCTCCACTTGGCAATATATATTTGGCTAAACCTCTATTGTAAAGCTCTACTGCTCTCTCCATTAATTGTGGACAGCTGGCTCCTGGTATTAATATAATGTCTGATTTTTCAACAACAGTCTCAACAAATATAAATTCGTTTATACAATTAAATGGATAATCCAAATTACTTTCACCTCCAATTAATTTACTCATAACTTACTCCCCCTAAAACAGCATTCCAATTATTTTTTAGCTCTTTTTCTCTCTTCATAATCACTTATTCTTTCAAAGGTGGATACTTTAAGTTTTGTAATTCCGAATCAGAAAAAACATTTCCACCCCATACTTTTTCTTTTATAGATTCCTCATCCATTTTTGAAGCTGAAAATCTTATTTCCCCACTCTCATAATGATATTCATAATATATATCTGGATCTTCATCATTAATAGATACACAATACAAATATCCACCAACTTTCCAATCTTTAAAGAAATCATCAACTACAATATCTTTCTTATCTATTCCTTGATTATCCATATAGTCTGAAATAGCCTTTTTAGCACTATAACGTCCTCCCATAACCACTATACCAATTACAACAATTACTGATAAAACAAAAATAACTAATTTCTTCATCATAGCTCCTTTACATATTACAATTTGTTGATATTTATTTAAATTTAGGATTGTATGCAGTATTAAAACACTCAATTAAAGCATGTAGGGACATAAAAGATTCTATATTAATGTCTTTAAATTGTTAATTATTACATCAGGTCGATCTAAATAAATTTCATGATCGCTATTTTCAGCAATTACTAATCTTCCTTTATCTGAAAGTTTAGATAACTCAATTTGTAGTTTACGCCACTGATTTTCATATAAAGTTGCTTCCTTATCTGGAATACTATATTTCACCCATTCTCTTTCAGCTACCTTACTATCTCTTGCTATTACTATAAGTGGAATATTAGGGAATTCAGAAATGCTTTTTATTTTGTTAATATTTATATCCCAATTTCGAAATTCATATTTCTCTTCCTTTCCACTTAAACTATAATAAGAATTCATATAGATATATATTATTGAGTATACCTTTCCTTTAATTGGTACATAAATATAATACCATTATTTACTATAACTGTACATGTTTTAAGAATTAATGACACAACTTAATCCATAATATTCTTACTGATTTTTAATACTTATTAAAAATTAAGAGAATCCTTTTTGCATTTAGGATTCTCTTAAAATATTTATTATTTATATTAAATCTGAGCATTACTAAATATTTAGTAATGAATTTGAAATTTCCTCAAATCTTTCATCAGGTATACCAAGTTTTTCTTAAATTTTTCATCTTCTAATCTTTCAATAATTACCTTGTTAGGAGATATTTCTTTAATAACACTTTTTAGTTTCTGGATGGATTCTTCATCATCGTTATAGCCCTTTAGAATAGTTACTTCTAATATAAATTTACCTTTATACTGCTCTCTAAAAGCTTTCATATTTGAAATATGATTCTCAAAGTATAACTGAAACCACTCATTAACTTATCCTCCTCAAATTAAAGTATTGTTACTTCTTTGTTGTTAATCACTTCTTTAAAAAAATAATACTGCAAGTTTATAATAAAATTTCTTAGCTATCGGTGTATCTTATTTTTTTACTTTCTTTAATTTAAGTATACCTGCCATAAGTATATTAGTATGTTCAATATTAAAAGTATCTTTGTAGTATTGACTATCAGCCCATTCTTTTAATCTTTCATGCTCTGGATGGTTTTTATCCTTCATTACTTCTAAAAATTCTGCATACCCAGGTATTCCCCCTACATCTTCTGGAGGGCAAGCTCCCTTAGCATCTACGCATATTGGATGACCATATTCATAATTCTCTACTACATCTTCTAGAGTTATATCATGTCTCCAATAGTCACCAAAATCATATATGTACTCAACACTCTTTACTTTAGTTAATAACTTATCTATCTTAACCTTACTACTCAACTTTGGTTTTACCTTTAAGATATTTCCTATAAAACCATGTAGATCATTTTCTTTTGTTAATCTCATCTTAGAATAAAATTCATATTCATCAACCACCTCTTCATCACAAGTAATTCTAAGATTTTCTTCCTTAATATTGAATTCATATAGATGATAATCTTTCCATCCCATTGAAAACTGAATTACATCATGTAACCTTTTAAAAGTAATCTCCGCTGGGACTATTACTCTTCTCCATATTAATGGTACACTATCAATAAGTGTTATTTTAATTTGATATGCCTTCATAAGCATCATCCTTTCCTTTTTTAGATTCTTCATATAAATCTATAGTTTGCTCACCATATATTATTTTCATTAGACATTAACTTTTCTTTTCTAATTTCATGTAGAGTCTTTTCACTACCTTTAACTATAGTCCATATATAGATATTCAGTGCAGACCATCCCGTGACCTTTTCTCCCAATTGATTAAAAGTTAATTTTTGCTCTTCAAATTCTACATATCTAGTATCAATAACTATAGCTTCTGAATTATTAAAATTCTTGATTACAGCAGTATCTCCAGCCTTAATAACTCCCCATTCAAATAACTTATCCATTCTTGGAAGATAAGATCTTGTAATAGGTGTATTTCTCTTTTCTGAATACTCCTCTAAGACCCGCTTGGCTAAACTTCTAGCTTTATAGGAATAAGACATAAAATTAAAATTTTCTTTCATCCTATACTCCTTGTTGTTTTACTTTTTTCTTAAATTCCATCAAATTAAGAATTTCTTTTTTATCATTCTCAGATAGTTCAGAAAATGTTCGAGCAAACAATTTAACTTCATCACTTTCTTTTTCTTCATACATTAATTCATTTATTGAAACTCCATATAACTCTGAAAACATCTTAAGTTCATCAGCTGAAACTTTTCTAACTCCACTTTCAATAGCCGTAACAGTTGTTCTATGAATTCCTAATACTTTAGCTACATATTCCTGAGATAATTTCAAATTTTTTCTTGATTCTTTTAATCTTTCATATAATGTTTTACTCATAATAACCCCTCCTATATAATAATATATGCATTTTAATTATTTTTCAATAAAAATGTTAGATATTCTAACATTTATTGTTGACAATTCTCACATATACTACACATCTGAAAGATTATTCTTCTCTTAATTCCTCTGTATAATTTAGAGCTATTACTAAATCACTATTCATATCATTAAGATAGCTATTATCAATTTTTTCTACTATATAGTTGTATAAATTTACACCTTTAACTTGACGTATACTAGAATCTTTAGTGTTAATAAAAACTGCTTTTGAATTTTCATTAGAACCACTATTTCTATAATTCCATACTATAATATTAAATTGCCCTATTTGCTGTATATCTATATTCTCAATAATTATATTAAATTCATAACCAATAATCATATATAAATCATAAGGGAAAACATGATAACTATTCAAAGAATAATATATGCTACGAATTACACTTACCGCTTGCTCTTTTTCCTTAACAGCTATATTACATGTTCTAACTGCATCAAGATAAGAACTTTCTAAACATATTATAGCCCCTTTAAAGTTTTCAAGTTTATTAAACTCTTCTTTTGAATTTACAAAGCATATTTCATAACTTTCTTTTTGAATATTATTAATTTTATCTCCAATAATTGATTGGATTTTTTCTTCATCAAAGTATTCCAAATCAAAGGAAAAATCTAATTCATTGCTAGTGTTTTCAACTTTTACTTCATTACAACTGTACAATTTGATATTGGAAAAATTCTCTTTACTTATTTCTCGATTAATAAAGTCATCATCAGAATATAAATGTATTTCTACTATTGATGGTTCAAAATTAGCCATTTTATCACCTCTGTTTAACTAATTGTAAAAATCTATTTGTAACAACAGATAGATTTTTTTCAAGCCACACCACGGTATCTATGCTATCTAATCGGAAACAACCTATCTCACTTTCATAAGCCCCTCTGTTAGATGTATAAATTTCAATATGTTGGTTTATTTCTCTGACAGATTTTTCAAAGCATTCACGGTATATGTCTAGCCTTTTCATTTTATCTTTTAGTAAACCCTCCTTGTCAGTAGCTCCAATTTCTTTCATGTATTTTGAGCTATTATATTTACAATATTGTCTCAGCGACAAGTAATAACCATCAATGTTTTTGTCAATTCTATAAAAAGAATTATCTTTTCCTTTTAAGTAGCTATCGTCAATATCATATAATGTCCATGGGTTTCCATTTGGGTTATTCCCTTTTCTTATATTATTCTCAGCGTTTTCTTCAATATTTGATGTTAGTTTTTTCATCAATTCCCACTGTGCAAAATTTATATTTAGGTTTTCTGTTAGTATATTTATATTTCCAGATTGAACCGCTCTATTATATGCAGAAATTATATTATCTTCATATTTTTGTTTATGAACTAAATGTGCATAATAATCACAAAATAAGAGTGGCATTTGAAAATCTTCAAATATTTTTAATATATTTAAAATTTTCAACTTGTCATATACAATGTAATGATGTTTTTCTATCTCGGAGTATAGTTCAAAAAAATATCCAGTTTTATAATAGATACATATAGGTTCTGGGAAATTAGTGTATTCTTTTATTATTATTTCTCTATATCTTTCAAGTTGATTATCATGTTCAGATGTGTCTGTCTTATCTTCAATTATAATTGGTAATATCATTCCATTTTTTAACTTTGCTAAAACAAGAATATCTATATTTTTATATTGTTTTTTTATTTCCACCTTCTCTATATCTAGTGGATCTATTTGATTTTTATAAATAGATTCTTTTATAAAACTTTCGAGCAAGAGATACGCAAACTCACACATTTGATGACCACGTATATTTCTCCATTCTAATGCCCAACATAAAAAAGCATCTTGGGACAATTCCTTTGTTGCATAATTAAACAAATTGGGTAGGTCTAAATCATTAATCCTTTCTTTTGGTGTATAAATTTTCATAATTAAATCCCCCTCATCAATCTTTATTTAATTCACCTAGAAATGATGGTTTAATTGATAGATAACCACGTTCGTTGCTGCATATCTCTGCCCAATCAAGAATAGCGCATATAACAAACCCAGGTCCGAATGCTGTCTCCCCCTCTTGAACACCATGCACCTTATGAGCAATATATCCTTCAACTGAATTTAACATTAATTTTTCACTACCGAGCTTAGCTCCAGATTGAGCATTTCCCTTTTTGGCTTTACCACCGTTGTTTATTACAATCTCAACTGCAGCTTCAAAAGCTTCCCACACTAATTGATTTGTTGGTGGTATTTTAGGAGATATAAGCCCTTTTCCATTTTCATTAAAACATATATCGCAACCATCTCCATTATAAAGAGTAACAGTTGCTCGCCCTCCTTCTGCATTAAGTTTTTCTTTTATTTTTCTAACAACTAAACTATCAGTATCTTTTATTAGCAGATTATTTATAATTAGCATAGGTAATTCACTCCTTTTAATATCATTTTCTGGGATTAATTTTAACTTGCATAAAATATCCATCAGTTTCTTTTTAGTCGCAGGATAAGACATTCCTCTTTCATTTTGCACAGCTTTAAAGTTTCCTTGATGCTTCAAAAAACATTCAACAAATTCAAGTTCATTCGTTGATAAATAATCAAACTTACTTAGAGGAAAATCACCATTTAATTCTAATTCACAAGTAAGCCTAGTAGCTACTAATCTTTCATTACATCTTTGGCATGAAGCCACCAGTTTCCTTCCCATAATATTCCTCCATTCACATGATATAACTGTATATAATTTTGATAATTTTGTCAAATACTTATTAATATTATTAATAACTACTTTTATAAAATAAAAATAGCAACCAAGGTACACTTAAAAGTTTAGTCAGCCATACTTATAAAACTTGTTCAATTACAACTTCTATCTGAATACCATCAAGCAAGCTTATAAATATGTTTATACACACAAAAGCCCTAGAGTGTGCATAATTACACTCCAGGGCTTCAAACCATTGATATGATTTTTTAATATAACTCCTTTTCACATACTTCTAACCAGTAAGTTCAAAGGACTAAATCAAAGATTTAGATTCTCATTTTTATAAGCTTGTTTTATATGATTCCAAAGAATTTCTTTATGCTCCATTCCAAATTTTAAAATATTCCAAAGAGAGTCTACTGCATATGGCCCCCAAGTTTTCATATATGATATATGCATATAGATAGCTCCTTGCCATATCAAGTCATACTCTTCTCTTGATATATCTTGGACTCCGTAATAACCTTGCAGAAAAGCTTCAGCTAAGTCAAAGCGATATTTCATTTCCTCAGTTGTGTGATTATAATCTACAAACTGCATAATAAACGGCCATCCCATATCTAGATATCTGCAACCAATACCAGCATCATCCAAATCAATCAGCACAACTTCTCCTGTAGTTTTCATCATAGCATTATGTGGACCTATATCAGTATGAATAAAGCACTGATTATAGTTACTGAATTTAGGTATTTCATCCAAAATGTTATCAAACTCTTTCTTGAAAGGCTTCTCTTTAAACCATTCATAAAACCTATTTTTATCTTCATTTAAACCAGAAGGATATTTATAGTCATCATATGAATGTAATGCCTTCGCCAGCTTACCAAGGGCATATTCATCTTCTGGAGTTTCTTCTAAAGCTCTTCCCTGAATAAACTCCATTAAATAGAAGAAATATCCTTCTTTATGAACATATCTCTCTCCATTTTGTGTATATATAAGTTCTGGTGCTATATGCTTCTTATTTCCCAGATATTCATGGGCAAAAACATTTCCTTTTATTACTTCCTCTGACTTTGCATCAGGAATTCCTTTCAATAAAATAGGTTTATCATTTGCTATGATCAAATATATTTGTCTAGTCGAATCCTCATGGAAACGACTATCAATAGTTGCATTTTCTAATCCCCAGTGTTTTAATACATTTTTTATTAATAGTTCCATTAGTTTTTACCTCTCTATAGATGTAGAAGAAATTGTAGTTTTTAAATTTATTGATTCTAGGAATGCTGATATGATAATTGTCACTTCAGAAGAAGATATAAAGAAACTCCATTTATCTAATTAAAAAAACAGCTCTCCTACTTTATAGCCCTCAGGCAGTTCTTCTTCACTTAAAAATTTGAAGTTATCATCCTTCAGTATTGGTAAAAATACTTCGTATGGTATCCTTGAAAACTCACAGCCATAGCTGCTAGCTCCGAACCACTTACCTTCTTTGCTACTCAAGTTTAAATTTCTCGCAAATTTTGTATGATTTGAGCAATCATGAACTGCTAAATCCCAGTTTTCCTCCTCAGCTATTTTCATGAATTTAAGAGTTAATTCTCTGCTCCAAGTTGGAGAAATATAGCCATGTCTGGAAATATACATATTTTCGCCTTCATAATTGTGTATGTTGTTCTCATTTAAATGTAGCTCTGCACAATTTATAAAATCCAGATTTGTGTCTAAAATTGCTTCTTTTTTCTCAAAGAATCCTTCAAAAAACTCAGGAGTCATTGGAGTTTCAATACCTACATTTTTAATATATTTTTTAGCAAGTCCAATATTTTTTATAACTTTATCTGCACAATTAGTTGCCCCTAGGTTGAATCTTATCTCGTCAAGGCCAGCTTCTGCTAATGCCTTCAAAGTTTCTTCCGTAGCTAAAGTACCATTGGTGTATAAATGTTGATGAACACCTGCCTCACTAAACTTCTTTATAACAGGATAGTACTTTTCAATTTCCATAAAAGGCTCTAAATAAACATAGCATACCCCAGTAGGCTTCTTATGGATGGAAAGAAGTAAATCTATATCCTTCTCATAAAACTTTGTACCTCCGATTTCCCACATACCTTCACCTATAGGAGGCTGATCCTCTAATTCTCCATAGTTATAGCAGAACTTACACTCTATGTTACATTTGTTGGTTTTTCTAATTGCACTTAAGCCAGTTCCCATAAGACAAGAACGGCATCCCATTGCAAACTTTCTTTCATTTCCCACAAAATAAGTTCTATTCCCTAGAGTTTTTAAGTCTTTAATTTCTGATATTAAGGCATTATTTCTATGATCAATTGACTCCTCTATTTGTGCAAAGGTAGCATATATGATTTCCTGTTGTTTTGTCATAAGCTCCTCATCCTCTGGCAGCATGGCAAAAAACTCAAACCACATCAACGCATCTTCTTTTGAAATTTTCATTATGTATCCTCCTCTAATTTATCTTCTTAAAGATTCAATCTAAATTCTTCTTGTTATGCTTTTTCACGTATTCTTCTTCAAAAGTCATACTCATTCGCTTTATTATATCACTTTCATTGTTTCCTTACTATGTCTTTGGAAACATATAACTTTTTGCACTTAAAAAGAACCCTGATTTCTCAAGGTTCTAAATGTGTTTCCTTTTAAACAAACTCTTTTGAATATCTTTATTTTCATCATATTAGTTTTCTACATACCACTTACTTTGAGAACTATACAGTTCTTGATACTTTCCTTTTACACTAATTAATTCTTTGTGAGTTCCTATTTGAACAACTTTACCTTGATCCATTACAACTACCCTATCTGCCATTTTAGTTAGAGATAAGCGATGGGTAACAATAAAAGATGTTTTTCCTTTTGATAACTCAATAAATTTCATATATAATTTAGATTCTTCTACTGGATCAATTGCAGCTGTAGGCTCATCAAGAAGAATCATATTATGTTTTTTATAAAATCCTCTTGCAATGGCTACTCTTTGCCAAAGTCCTCCTGAAAGATCCACCCCATCAAAATCTCGTGAAAGCATTGTATTCATACCCTGTGGAAATACTTTGGAATTCACATTTAAATCAGCTTCTTTTAATGAGTTCTGAGCACATTGGTTTATCAAAGTTGCTGATGTATCACTTATAATGATATTATCCTGCAGTGTCATCTTGTAGCGTTGGTAGTCCTGGAATACACTAGAAATATTACTCATCAAGGTTTTAGGATCTAACCCTCTAGTATCTTCACCGTTAAAATATACACTACCTTTATTAGGTAAATAAATCCCAGAAATCAGTTTTACTAATGTACTTTTCCCAGCACCATTTTCTCCTACAATAGCTATGACTTCCTCACTATGAAACTTTATAGATACCTTTGAAATAACATCTTTCTTACTCCCTGGATAACTAAAGGAAACATCCTTAAGCTCAATGGCTGGAGCTTTTTCATAGTTAATTTGCTTTCCTACTGATTCTTTTATATTCATAAATTTAAGATAGTTATCCACAGTACCAATCTGTTTCATTGAGTTTCCTATTATATAGCAAATCATCTGTTCTAACATATTCATAATCATTCCAGTTGAAGCTAAAATAGCACCAAAGTTTCCTACTGAAATGGAACCATCAAGAAGATACCTAACAAGTAATAGCAGGGTAATTACATGTCCCAATACCACGGGAATTTTAAATAACAATTCAATCCTTATTGATTTAACTTGAGTCTTCATTGTAACATTATTTAGAGTTTGCAATCTATTCTTATATCTCTTAATAAAGAAATTGTATGCTCCAAGTAATCTTGTTTCCTTAAATTTTTCTTTGCCAATGATGCATTCCCCATAATGCTCACATTCTCTACGCAAGGGTGCAGCCTTATCTTCCAGTCTAGCATATAATTTACTTTTAAACATTTGAGAAAACATAATAGGAGTGGAAAATAAAAAAATGATTATAATTAAGTTTGGTTTTAAGCTATAAAGATATACACCGATAATTAAAAAATAAGGGATATAGATTAATGTAGCATCCACAATTCCTGTTATAAGTGATACACTATTTTTTACACCTTTCTGTGCCTTATTAATACCATCTAAAAAAGAAGTTTCCTCAAAGCTAGCTGTTTGCTGCATGGCACATTTATCATTAAATATCTTTTCAAGTTTTCCTATCACCTTACGTTCATAGTCTAAACAAAAAACTGTACTTAGTCCATTTAATACTGGGTTTGCCAAAATACAAAGGATAAGTAATATAAGAGAACTCAATACTCCACTTAATACTGTTTTTCCAGAAACATATTGACCAACAAGGCTAAAAAAGTTGTCAAGGGCCAAGGTATTAAGAGCAAGTGTTAAACCTAATAGTAAGTCAATGATACAAATAAATAGAAAGTACATTGGACAGGCACCAATTACCTTTCGAAATCCTTGAACAATTATACTGCAGTCAGATTTTCTATTAGTTTTCATTCTCATACCACCTCCTCTGACTATTGAACATTTCAGCATAAGAACCATTGATTTTCATCAGTTCATCAAAATTACCTTGTTCACTTACAGTTCCATCTTCAATTACATATATAACATCTGCAAGTTTCGTTGAAGCTAATCGGTGGCTAATGAGAAGTGTGGTCTTCCCATGATTAATTTTTTCAAAGTTCTCATAAAGTTGACTCTCTTTCACTGGATCTAGGGCTGCCGTTGGCTCATCCAAAATTCTTAAGGAAGCATTACTTACTAGTGTTCTTGCAATGGCAACTCGCTGCCATTGTCCACCTGATAAATCAATACTCTCTTTAACAATTCTACCAATATAGCTATCTATACCTCTAGGTAATTCTTGTACTAACTCCTTTAATCCACTTTCTTCAATTGCTTCTTCTAGGCGTTGAGTGCTATAACTGTTTACATCTCCTAATGCTATATTATCCTTCAATGAAATCTCATATTTAGCAAAGTCCTGATATACTATAGCAAACATGGATTTTAATTCTTGTTGACTGTACGTCTTAATTGAAATGCCATTGATAAGAATATCTCCTTCAAAATCCTCATACAATCCCGTTAGTAGTTTAGTTATTGTTGTCTTTCCGGAACCATTAGCACCAACAAGAGCATAGTGCATTCCTCTCTCAATGACAAGATTAAGGTTTTTCAATACATCACGTTTAGTTCCTGGGTATCTAAATGTTACATTCCTAAATTCTATGCGATACACTATAATCGGATTCTCTGAGGGAACGTACAAGTACTCATTCTTATACTTTAATGACAATAACTTTGTAAAATCTTCTAAATACTCTTTTGATTCAGCTATAGCTTCAGTATACTCTGGTAATTGCCAAGCCAAATCTGGAATTAATGACAAAATACTATTAACAATTGAAATAAATAGTCCTATAGATAATAAACCTCTTTTTAATGGAAATACAAGAATTAAAATAATAACAGCTATCAGTAAGGAGGTTAAAGTTCCACCAATTTCAGACTCCTTTAACCATTTTAAACTGGCTTTAAACTTAATATTTCTTGCAATTTCGTATTGCTTATGCCACCAATCATTAACCTGCTTTGAGAAGTTAAAAAGAGTTCTTTCTTTAGCAGCATTTCTTCCAGTTAGAATTTCTGATAGGTAACCCGCTTTTCTTATATGTTTTTCACACTCTCTATTTGCTTCATAATTTTCTTTGCCGCCCCTTATAGCAATACGAAATGTTGGTATTGCTATTAATGCAATTGCTAATGCAGCCCAGGCAACGTTAAAGAGAAGAACGCTCATAATCCCTATGATTTTTAGTATTAGACTAAATGCTCCCAATGCTTGTCCATAAGACTTAACACACTGGGTCTCAGGTTGTCTAGAAACTCTAGATATTAAATCTAAGCTTGTGTCATCCTCAAGATATTCATATTTTAGTGATGCAATCCTACCTATTAAAGAAACAGAAAAATTCTCCATTAAACTATTTTCAAGCTTCCTATTAAGATACTCCATCAATAAAGGCGAAAAACTCAAATACACTGTACATAAAATAATTGCCAATACTGACATTTTGATATGAGTTTCACCCAAGCCTTCTGTGAAAAACAATATTGAAGAATTGATGAAATGTGAAGTGGCTAAAAGTGAAAGTGTTGGAACTATACCACTAAAAAAACTAACAACCGCAATTGAAATAGTATAAAAGGGGCAGTAATGAACTGGAATTCCAATGATATCAATGATCCCAAGTTTCTTTTTCGAGAACAAATTATATTTTGACATTTAATCCCCCCTAGTACAATATGTTTAGACCAAATTTTATCAACTATTACTATATTATATAATATAAGGTAGTCTTTTACAATGAAATTCCATGTTCACTTTGGGATTGTTATTTATAGGTTGTTATTTATAGGTTTGTTAGTACGACTTACTAAGTTTGCATATTTATATAACTCATAAAAAACTCCTCTCAGACCTTAGTCCAAGAGGAGTTTAAACATAAATAAATTACATAATATCCTATTCTATTCTCTAATCCAAGAAAAAACATATTCCATATGGTGAGGCAATTCTAATTCTGGTTCACATTCTGTATCAAAGTAACCTTTGAGCCCCTTTTCTTTAACTGAAAAATCAAAGTGGGCTGCAGCAATTCCCATATCTACCCTTTGAATATCATATGGAAAACTATCACTATATCCCGGTTGTTTATACTCGTAAAAGTGGCATGCATTGTCCTTTATTAGAATTCTCCAAGGCTGCTTATTTGATGCTGATGGGCCTAAGCGAACCATCTCCAAAGGAACCTCTAGCTCTCCTGCTTTTTCTTTTGTAAGAGGTGTCTGAAAATCATTTATATAAAACAATTGATTCCATTCTTTACGTTGATCTGCTTTTATCATTTTTCTCATTACAATTTCTTTCATATGCTTCTTCGTAGCAGCATAACCATAGGGTGTTATGATTGGAAATATTTCATCTTCTTCTATGTTCATAGCCTTTGCAAATCCTTTACGATTAAAGGTTCCCCCTAACCAACAGGTCCCAAGTTCAAGATGAGCTAAATAAAGAATAACTGCTTCTAGTTCGTACCCTAGCGCTTCTAATGCCATTGGTTCTAATTTAATAGTTGTTCCAATATATTGCATTGCCCCTTTAATAACACCATAAGTTCCAAGCTTTTCTTCATCCTTCATTTCCCTATTGTCAAGATAGTGAAAGTTAACTTTTTTCCCAAAAGGATTATCCAAGGAATTAACAAATGATTCAATTGCCTTTCTTTTATCTAGTTCAACCTCTTGTTCTTTATAATTTCTTACGCTGTATCGTTTTTTAACTGATTCTTCTATTGAAAAATTAATATTCATTGATGTTTCTCCCTTCTATAATAAATATCTTCTGCTTTTACTCAACTATAATACATATAAATATTCTTTTCTTCTTAGATAAGAGGATTAATACCATAAGTTTAAAGTGAATCTAGTACCCTTACAATAAATCTTTCTGCTTCTTTAAAATCTCTTTGATTGGGATGCCCTTGTGATAATCTGCCAATAATATTAAAAAGCCTTTTGTTGGTAAAATCCTTTGCTATAAAGCTACCCTTACAGGCAAAACTCCCCTTGTTTATTGCTCCTTTTGACTCTAAAATTTTAATTAACCTATTATTATAGAACTTCATCCCAACTCCACTGGTTGAAAATACAAAAACATTTTTACCTGCTAAATTCAACTTATCAACCAACTTAAAAAGCTTTGGTGAGACACTCTCCCTATATACACCAGAACCAAATCCAATCAAATCATAACTTTCCATGTCTAAATCACTAACATCTCTTATATTAATTACCTCCGAATTTATTTTGTCAGCCAATATCCGTGCAATTTCTTCAGTGTTTTTTTTATAATCAGAACAATATATTATCAGCGATTTCATAAATCATACCCCCACTTAATTTCCTTTTAATAAAATTATACCTGAAATATTTATAAAATATGTTAATATTCTTAAGAAAGCTCACATTAAACTATGAGAGTGAAGGTACATAATAATGGATTTTTATAAGGTAATTGAAAACAGAACAAGTAATAAGACCTACAAATCAACTCCTATACCCACAGAAAAATTAGATAAAATTATTAATGCTGCTTTAATGGCACCTTCATGGAAAAATAAAACTTGTTATCGATTTATTTTTTTCAATGAACAAAATTTAAGAGAGCAAATCTCCAATACAATTATAAACAAAACTGACAAAACATCAAATGCACTTAAACAGGCAATAATACATTCTTCTCTTTCATACAAATAGTTTGTGCAACCTCTATTACAAGTTCTGCATCAATAGGGTTGCACAAATTTTAATGTTCAAATCTATCTACTTTAAACAGGTTCAAATCTTCATCAATAAATTCTACATATGACCTCATTATATAGTATTCCTGTGAATCAAGCACATTTTCCAAACTTAAAGAATACTATAATGTTATAGTTCTATGAAAGGAAGAGAAATATGTATCCTAATGAATATATCCCTTATACTGACGAAATTGATTATGAATCAAGATTTAATTATTTAAGATCTGAATATGCTAATAGTTTTATTGAATTGAAGGATTATGGACCAGAACCCTTTGTAGTAAATATTGATGAGGCCACTAAGCAAAATGATACTTTTCGTACCGCTTTATGGACTGGAACTCATTTGCAACTTACCTTGATGAGTATCCCCGTTGGAGGAGAAATAGGTTTAGAGAGTCACCCTAACCTTGATCAATTCATACGTATTGAAGATGGTGAAGGCCTTGTTAAAATGGGTGACAGAAAAGATAACTTAGATTTTCAAAAAAAAGTATATGATGATTTTGCCTTCATCATACCAGCTGGTAAATGGCATAATCTAATCAATACAGGTAATACACCAATTAAATTGTACTCTATTTATGCTCCTCCTCAGCATCCACGTGATACAGTTCACGTAACTAAAGCTGATTCAGACGCTGCTGAAGAGTAAAGCATAAAAACCACATATAAACCAAATGCGGTAACTCATTTTTATTGAGCTATCGCATTTTAACTCTATATCTATTTAATTTGTAACTACTTTAAGTCCAATGGAATAATATGAATAGATATTTTGGGGAGTTGTAATTTTATAAATGAATACTCTAAGTAGGCCCTACAGCTATTTCTTATTTCACAAGGGGTACTAGTAAAAGGTCTGGTGATATATATCCTAATCCACAATGGGGCTATGGCATATTAAATCTTCAAGGCTCTTTCGAAAACCTTAGATCATCTCCATTAATTAGACCTTATGATGCACTCAATACTCAAAACGACAATAACCTGCCATCTGATTTTTATATAAGAATGCCTAAAGAATTATCTGTAAGAATAGATGATTCTATAGACATTATAGAGTAAGTGGTGAAACCACTGGAACTTATAAAGCTAAAAAGACCGCTAACTAAGAATATTAAATTACTCAGTTAGCGGTGAAGCCTTAATATCTATTCAATTACAACTTCTATCTCAGTCAACTCAATCAAACTTACATTAGATCCTCTTTTAAATACTTACTCTCTTATTAATTTAATGTACGTATCAAGCTGGTTTTCTTCTAAATCTGCAATTAAATCTACAAACAAATCTAAATTTCCATTTACTGCATATTCCTCAAGGGCATTATAGTAATTAAGACGATCTTCCTTTGCAATTGAAACAGGTAAAAATCCATGTATCATTAGCTGATAATTCATTATAAGACGTGATGTTCTTCCATTACCATCAATAAAAGGGTGAATTCTTACAAATTCTGCATGTGTCCATGCTGCTAGCTCAATTGGATTCATATCTTGTTTATATTGAAGATCTGTAAAGAAGTTCTTAATTTGAAAATACATATCATTTCCTGCTGGAGGAACATGACCTGCTCCACTAATTCTGACCTCTTGATTTCTATAAATTCCACCTTGAATTATACCAGCAGTTAGTATTTCATAAATATCTTTCACAATGGTTTCATCTAGTAGCTTTTTCTCCTCAATACACCTTTTCACATAGTCATATGCCTTTTTATGATTAACAACTTCATAAATTTCTCTAAGCTCCTTGCCACCAATTGAGATTCCATCTTCTAATAACACCTTTGTTTCCATAAGGGTTAAAGTATTGCCCTCAATTCCAGTAGAGTTATGGGTAAAAATTAGCTCAAAATCCTTATCATAAGAAGTTAATGTTATTTCATCAATCTTACTTTTTCCCGCCTCATATCTACTCTTTTTATCTAGGATTCTTTCATAATTCATATAGTACCTCCCGATATTCTGGTATATTACTATTATTCTCTACTATTTATCATATATAGTTTATCATTTAATTATAATCGTTTCCATATATTAACAAAACATGATAAATTTAATTAATACTATTATGCAAAAGTATTAGTTTTACATCAAGTTACCGCCCTATAAATGTTATAAAATAACAATATTTTTTTATATTATTATTGTATAATGAATTGTTCATAACTTCCATCTCAAAAGGAAATTTCAACATTATTACATTCTCCTACTATATGTTTTTACCACAGCACTTCTTATATTTCTTTCCGCTTCCACAAGGACATGAATCATTTCTTCCAATCTTAGGATCATTTTTTATAGGTACTTGAATTGTTGCATCTTCAAAGCTATTTTCATTATTGTTTTTAGCTATATAATCAGGTAATTGAGATAGTTTTTCACAATATCTTTCTTCATTAAATACAACCTGATTTTTCATAACATCGTAGATTTCTTCTACAACAACAGATGCTATCATCTCTTTGGTTTGATTTTCAGAATATCCTAATTTAATTAATCTATCAAATGTTTCTCTTGTGCATATAGGTTCATTTATTTTTAATTGATTTTCAACAATTTCTAATACAGTTGATTTTAATTTTTTATTAACCATGTTCTCATCCTTTCTACATTTAACCTACCAGTTCTTTATTCCGTAGTATTATCAACTCTCTTTATCTTCAACATCTTTTTACTTCCTATAGTGCAGTTTCAAGGCTATTGTCACCGGTAACGGCAGCTCCTCCTGTTGTTTGCCATAATCCACTCCACCAGCCTCCATTGTTTGTTCGGCGTAAAATAAGAAACTCATTTTTGCTATTTACTATAGTTATTGTACCAAATAAATAGATTTACTTTCATAAAAAGAACCATAGCTACCCCCTAGAACATACGGACTAGCTATGGTTTATTTGTTATTTGGTTATTAATTAATTTTTTAAACTCTGCTTACACAAAATTATAACATAAAACTAATGACATCTATCGCATGGGTCATTCTTTCCACTTTCTTGTATTGTTCCCTCTAAAATAGTTTTACTTCTAGATAAAGTAGAACAACTCTTTGTAGTATGATAGCTATTTCCATTAGGGGTCCAATATACTTTCCCTGGACTGCTTGTACTACCTGAATTATTGATAGTAGTATTTGTATTATTACTAGAATTTGAGTTGTTAGTTGAAGTATTCGTTTCTAAACTTGCATTATATTCATCAGGATTCACATTATCAAATTCATCATTAATTACATTACCATTAATTGTATAAGTGTAGCTGTAGTGACTTGGTATCTGTGTAGTTGTATTTGGATAAGTTATTATTGCAACAAACTCTGTACAACCTCCAGCATCTCGAATAACCTTTTCCATATAAGCTTGGTCACCATGCCTATTAAGGGTACTATTCTGAGGAGTTATATTGTATGCATTAGAAACTCCACCAAGTGAATCAGCTATAACATGTCCCTCATCCAAGGTCCTACTTTCAACTCCTGGCACTTTCGCTTCATCTTGATAATATCTTCCACTTGAAGTAACAGGCTCTGTTGAATCATCTTGCAAGATTATCTCTTTTGCTATTACCTTAACAAGCTGACCGTATTCATTTGTAAAAGCATAATATTCTCTATCTCCAAATCCTATGTCAACTACAACATTAGGCTCTCTGTGTCCAGATAGATTTCCACCATCAACTACTATCAGCTTATATCCTGAAAATATATCTTCTGTGATAACAGCTGAAGTTTCTTTCTTTGATTCTTCCTTTAAATTACTTGCAGTTTCCTTATCTGCTTCAGTTGATTTATACACTGAAGTATCTTCAATCTTCTTCTCTTCTTTAGCTTCAATTTTATTAGTTGCAGTATTTTGTTGATTTTTTGCATCTTTTGGCATCATGGTCATGCCAAAAATTAAAACAGCAAATAGTATTCCAATTAAGCTTGACAAAAATTTCTTCATTTCTAAAAAATTCCCCCTAATCATCTTCAGTTCACTATTATTTTACCATCCAGGCATGGATAAAGCTACTTACATTAGTTTTTTATGTTAAGGTTATTTCTATTTATCTACACAAACTGCATGACTTATGAATAAGATACACTTATAACCAACCTTTCCATATACCTGTAATCCCTTATCTGTTATAATTAACCTATTGGTAATAATTTAAATATATATTAATTAAAGGAGATCTCTATGAAATATAGAAATTTTTATGAATTTGAAGAATACTATTCAATACTCTTCTCTGAAAAAAAGTATGATGAAGTTTTAAATATACTCCTTCATGCAAATGAACTTTTACCAAAGGATGAATATGAAGAAAATCTATTTGAACTTATCATCGATGAATCTAAGATATATACTCAAACCAATAATAGTGAGAGCTGTATCAATCTTATAAAAAAATCACTTGAAAAAGGTTATCCATTTCCCTTACACTGGCCAAACTTTGATTTATTAAGAAACCATCCTGAATATGAGTCTCTTAATAATTTAAATACAAAGCTACTTCACCAAGCTAAAGAAAATTCTAAGCTAGAATATGAAGTTCACCTTCCAAAATCTTATGATCCAACAAAAAAATATCCATTATTCTTTTGTCTACATGGTGATGGATTTCATTGCAATATAAAAAATACTAGCTGGTATTGGAAGCCTGATGCACTTTTAGAAAAAGGATACATAGTTGTATATCCTCAATCATCACAAATGTATTTCCATAACAGCTTTGGCTGGCTTAGTGATCCCACTCTATCAAGAAAAGAACTGAAGGATTGCTATGAACAATTATTATTAGACTATTCCATTGATGAAACTTGTGTATTATTTGGAGGTTTCTCTGGTGGTGCAACTACCTCTATTGATATGGCTTTTCATAACACTATTCCAATAAAAGGAGTTATTGCATTATGCCCTGGTGATTACTTAGATATCGTCGGACTTGAAGATACAAAGAAATTAGCAGAAAGAAAAACAAAAATAGTTATTCTTGAAGGAGACCAGGACACTGACCCAGTTGTTCAGCATCTCTTAAAGATATTTAAGGAAGTTGGACTTGCCCATGAATACCATATTAATAAAGGAATTGGACACTGGTACCCAAAAGATTTAGATGAAAAAACTTTAAATGCAGTGGAGTTTATAGTTAATAATTAGTTTTGGGCATATCTATGTCTTGTGGTGCTCATATTATTTTTAGGCTCTGCTACAAATTACAGTGATAGAATATCATTGGTTATTTTCACCTCTTTTAAAATAACAAAATCTCTGAAACCCTTGAGGCCACAACAACTATATAACTAGTTATATAGTTATATAGTTTCCTATTAATATATATAAATAGTTTAATAGGAAACTATTTATTATATGAAAATATAAATTCTCTCCAAATTTTATCACTTTGATTAACAACAGAGCCTTCATATATGCACTTTAGAGTACTCAGGGTGTGTCATCTACTATTAAATTTATTGATATTGATACAACCTGCTAAAGAAAAATTCCCCTAAGCTTATACGTCTAAGGGAACATAATACACGCTTTAATTTTAACTTAAAATCTTTAAAAACCTTCGATACCAGTTTACTTCCTCACTATCCTCACAACACACTCAACATGGCTTGAGCGGAAGTTATAGCTGTCAAATACTAGTAACCAAAATATTTTTATCAGAAATTCTCTTTGTGAGAACATATCCACTGTGGGCTTTCGTGTGTGGGAAGATATCAACGACATTATAACTTGGTAACTGTGTCCTTTACCGTAGATGACATTAACCAGCATCTGATATCATTAAAACCAAACTTATTCCCTCTTATTTTATAAAGCTTTTACTTGAGATTTTATAACTTCATATCCTAATTTATCGATGGCATTTTCAATATCTTTTATAGATACTTTTTCATCATCATATTCCACTCTTACTTTACTTGAATTAAATAGCACCTTTATGCTTTTTTTGTCTACTCCATCTAATGATTTAACTCCATTTTCTATTTTTTGCATACATGATGGACATGTTAATGTTTCTAATTGAATTGTTGCTTTTTGCATTTTTCATCTCTCCTTTAGTTTATGTTAATTGTATTATATACTATTATTATCTATAATAAATTGATTTACATCAAGAATTTTATTTATTTTTATTTTCTTAATTTATAGCGAAGAAGTCTCATACCATTTAAAATCACTACTAATATACTTGCTTCATGTACTAACATACCGATTGACATGTTCATCCATTCACTAAAGAATACGCTGGCAAGAAGGACTAATACAACCCCTACTGCAATAATAATATTTTGAAGCATGTTATTAGCGGTTGCTTTTGTTAAACCTAATGCATGTGGCAAGCGGCTGAAATCTGAATTCATTAAAACAACATCTGAAGTTTCGATTGCTACATCTGTTCCATTTCCCATAGCAATTCCAATTTGTGCTAGAGCTAGTGAAGGACTATCATTTACTCCATCTCCAACAAATGCCACAATTTGACCTTTTTCTTGTAACTCTTTAATATATGTTGCTTTATCTTCTGGCAACATATGTCCATGAGCTTCTGTAAGTCCTAGTTCACGTGCTACTAAATCAACTGTTCCTTGGTTATCACCAGAAAGAACTACTAGATTTTTAACACCAAGTTTTTTCAACTTTTTAAGATCATCTTTTACACCCGGGCGAATTTGATCACGAATACCCATCAATGCTTTTAATTCACCATCAACTGATGTTAAAACAAGTGAATTTCCATTTTTCTCAAATCTGGCAATATCTGCACGAGCTTTTTCACTTAAAAGAATATTTTCTTGCTCCATTAGTGCCACATTACCGACTGCAACTTTATGACCTTCTACATGAGCTACAATTCCTCCACCTTTTACAACATCTGTTTTTTCAACTGTATATAATTTTATATCTCCAATATATTCTACAACTGCTTTTGCTAATGGATGATCTGATTCCTTTTCAACACTTGCTAGATACCCTAATACTTCATATACATTATCTGCATAAATTTCTTTATCAGCTACTTTGGGATTTCCTATTGTTAATGTACCTGTTTTGTCAAATACCATGGTATCTAGTCTGCTAAAGTCACTAATAACCTCGCTACCTTTTAGAAGGACTCCATGACGTGCTCCATTGCCAATCCCCGCGACGTTTGAAACCGGTACACCGATTACCAATGCTCCTGGACATCCTAAAACTAATATTGTAATTGCAAGTTCAATATCCCTTGAAAATATCCATACAATAAAAGAGAGAACTAAAACAGCTGGTGTGTAGTATTTAGAAAATCTATCAATGAAACGTTCTGCTTCTGATTTTGAATCCTGTGCTTCTTCAACCAACTCAATGATTTTACCAAAAGTAGTATCCTCACCTACACGATCAGCAGTGATTTGAATAGTTCCATTTTCTAAAATTGTTCCGGCATATACCCCCGAATCTTTCTTTTTACTTACAGGAACCGCTTCTCCTGTAATACTTGCTTCATTAATATGCCCTTCTCCTGTTAACACTGTACCGTCAACTGGGATTTTTGCACCCGTTTTAACAAGCAAAATATCTCCTACATCAACTTCATCTATTTCTACTTCTTCAAACTCACCATTTTCCACTTGTTTTAAGGCACTTTCTGGTGCCATTTGAGTTAATTCTTTAATTGCAGAACGTGTTTTATTAAGTGTCCTTTGTTCTAGATAAGCTCCAAATAGAAATAAAAATGTAACAATTGCTGATTCTTCGTAGTTTCTAACTATAAAGGCTCCGATAACTGCAATGGTAACTAAAACATCAATACTAACTACTTTGACTTTTAATGCTTGATACGCTTGAATCGCAATAGGTGAAACTCCCAAAATTGAAGCAATTACTAATGCCCATATGGCTATTTGTTCGTTTTCGAAGCCTAATTTACTGACAAATGCAATTATTATTAAAATTGCACTTACTATTGTAATATGGTTTTTTCTTCCTAATATAAATTTTTGCATATTCATACTCCTCCCTATTAGATTATTTATATCTTTTCATTGCTTTGTTTATTTTCTTTTATGCTTCATATGCTTTATCTAATTCTGCTAACATGTTATATACTGCTTCATAACTTTCGCATACATCACCTGGAACTGTATAATTATCTGTGATTTCACGTAATTTTACAAACTCCTCTTTTAAGTCCGGCTTTTCTACTCCCGCATCTTTTGCTTTCTTTGCAAGTTCATCATATACTTTACGAACCTGGTAGAATTCTGGATGATTTCCTCCATGAACTTTTGCTACAACTGGAACATATTGTGCTAATGTTTTTAAATGAGTTTCCTTTACTTGATTAAAATTTAATTGTCTTGACATATTTTTTTCCTTCTTTCTTGTTTTATTTTTTCTTTATCTTGATTATATAATACTATAGATTGAAAGAAATTAAATTGATCTAAATCAAGTTTAGTCTTTTTTAAATGTTTTAATAATTTTTACTACTATTTTACTTTATATTATCACATCTATACCAACAACAATCCATCTAAATCCAAAATCTCAATCTTTCTACCTGATTTTTGTTTTATATATCCTTCATTTTCAAGGTCAGCTAACTTTCTACTAATAGTTTCTGGAGTAGTTCCTAGATAAGAGGCTAAATCCTTTTTACTCATTGGCAATTCAATTTCCATTGGACCATCTCCGCTTTCCATGCATTCTGCAAGAAACAGTGCTAATCTAGTATCTACCTTCTCTGTGGCAAATCTAGTTGTTTGTTTTTCTGATGTTTCTAATCGGTTAGAGAATTCCGATAAAATCTTCAAAGATATAGTAGGGTACTTTAATAAAAACTCTTGCAAATCATTTCTACTAATCATACATACATCGGTATCACTCATTGCTTCTGCATATGCTTCCTGAATTGATTCGCGAAACAAGGCAAGCTCTCCAGTGAAATCGCCTGGATTTAATATTCTCACTAATTGTTCTTTTCCTGATTCAGACAAACGGTAAATTCGAATTTTCCCTTTACTTACAATATATAACAAGTCGGATATATCTCCCTCTCGGTAAATTACTTCACCCTTTTTAAAAGAGGTCGATTTCGTTACTTTCATAATTTCCTCCATCTGTTCTCCTTCTAAATGATTAAAGATCGGAACTACAGTGATACATGAAGCGTGTGAAGCTGACTCATGTCCTTGATGATGAGTGTGAGTAACATCGTGATACCCTTGTTTTTCTATATATTGATTTTTAATTTCATGCATCAAATCCTTTTTTTTCATTTGAATGCCCCTTTCATATTCTCTCTTAAGGTCTCTTTAGCTTTTTCCAAGTACCCACGAGTCCAGTAAATGCAGGTAAACTTATCCGGATGAATAATTGCGTTATCATCATAGTCAGGATTTTCCAGTGTACTTTTTAGACGTCCTATTTCTTGCTTAAGTCCTCGGATGGCGGTCATTATTTCTTCCTTTGTCTTTCCTTTGAGATACTCTTCATAGTAACTTTCCGGACTAATCATTATATTAGACCGGATTAACCCCTTTATTTT
>NZ_DJBA01000040.1:0-10495 GCF_002435615.1 Clostridium sp. UBA5988
ACAACTATTTTACCACCCAGGGAACTCTTTAAATGTTTCTAAAATAGGAAACCCATTAAAAGCACAATGTGTTGTATCAAATGTTAAAAATATATTGTTGTCATTTATAAACTTGAATAGTTCATCAAATTTTCCTAAAAAAGTTCCCTGGTTAATATAAGGTAAATTTTCTGTTGTTACAATAATATCTTTCGATTCACAGTAATCAGTCATATTTTGTTTATGTAGTTCATCTAACCCCTTGATTTTATCATCAAAATATTCTCCATATACCATGTGTGATACAATAATTTTTGAACCAAAGGTTTTTGAAATCTCAATACTTTTGTTAATCCAATAATGTTCGCTTTCTTTTCTTGCAAAGGCGATAAACTCTAATGGAGTATGTATGCTTAATATATTTAGATTTCTTTTTGAGACTTCTTTTTCAAGTTCAGAAATATCAACATCCATGAATGCTTGATTAAGGCATAACTCAATGTTTTTACATGATGTACTTCCAATAATGTCTAAAATCTCCTTATAACCTTTCTTATAATACAAACCTGTTGAAACTGAAATATCCATATAGTGATTCTCCCTTATTCCATCCTATTTTTAATGATTAAGTCATAATATTTTCTATTCCGTATTAATATTTATTCTACAAATGTTTGTCTTTTCCTGCTTTTGTCAATAATCCTACTGAGGTGAGAATGTGGATATAAAAAAAGAACTAAGCAAATATTCAAAGGATGAAATTATTGAAGCAATTCAAAAGACTATAATGCCAGGATATACTCTAGACAATATATTAGCTCATGCAAGAGCAATAAAGATAGATCATTTACAAAAGAAAAGTGATAAAGCATTTAAAGAAATGATAGATATAAAAGGTTTTACTGATATGTCAACTAAAAAGGCATTAGATCAGCTAAAAAGAAAAGATATATTATTTAAACAATATAGAAAATATGAAAGTGAAATAGAAAAACTTTTAGGTATAAGGAGCAACCATGGTAGCTAAGAAGATAGTAAAAAATATCTTATGGAAATTTGATTCAGAATTAGATATTGCATATTTTTGTCCATGCTGTAAAAAGTTCTTATGTGATAATGAAAAAAAGTGTGAATGTGGACAAGAAATTAATTGGGATAGCTCGTATGAATATAAAGATAAGGTTAGATGGAGTTAATAGAGGGGGACTTGATGTGAAGATAGATAAAGAGCAGTACAATAAATTAAAACATAAAGCAGAGGGAGAACTTAGAAATTATCCATATTATCTAATATCACTTGAATTACCAAGACTTGGTGAAGCAACAAAGTGGGATAAGATAAAAGTCAAAGGAAATAATCCAGGTAGTTCAACTGAAAAAATCCTTATTGAAAATGAACATATGAGAACAGTGGTTAATGCTATAGAATATGTGTATGATCGTCTTGATGATACTAGTAAAAAGATTATTGATTTATTTTACTATAGAGATGATTGGGAGATTAAAGATATTCAAGAAGAGCTTAGAATAGATAAAAATAGATTTTATAAATTGAAAAGGAAGGCTTTATATAAGTTCATGATAGTTCTAGGATATTTATAATACACCATGGCCATCAGATGATGGTCTTTTTATTTAGTTAAGAAAAAATAGGGATAAAATTGAGTACAAAATGAGGAAAAAACAGGGTAAAAATCTATGAAAAAATGATTACAAAATAGGGATAAATAAGAGGACAAATTAAAGAACAAATGTTAAATTATATGTAAGATGCAGAAGTTGGCAAAATATAGAACACTTAATTATAAGGGTAAGAAAATTACTCATGATTAAGTGTTCTTTTTATTTTAAAGAGAGGTGAGGGTGTGAGAATTAAAGATATTATCAAGGAGACTCAACCAGTAACTTTTAGTAAGATTAAAAAGAAAAATAAGGTACACTCAAAACTAGGTCTTACTGAAAGAGATATACATGAGCTTATGTCTCATAGTTCATATAAGCGAGGTTATGGTGGAGCAATTAGGCAGGTGAGATAAGTGTGAATACAGTAGAGCTTTTATTTGATGATACTATATGGTATATTAATTTTAATAAAAAAGACTAATAAAAGCTAAGCTAGCTAAGTAAAATCTAAAATAGAAAAATTAAGCTAGGAAGATATATTAAATCCTGGCTATATTTTGTATTCAATTTTAATATTCTTAAATTTTTAAATTATTTTTGCTATCTATATATTTGTTTGTATATAGTATCAAGATTATCTCTATCTTTAGCTACAGCCCAAGCTTTATTAGCAACATTTGCACTAAAGCCTAATGCAATAACAGCAGCGGCGACTGCGGTTATTGGATTAGCAGCAGCTACTGATAAGACGGCCATAATAGCTCCAGAAGGTACAGATGCTACAAGAAACACATGGTCGTAATACATAGCATTAACACCAGATTCCCAATTGTTTAAAAGAGTTGTTAATCCTCCGTATGATAGCCATCCTGTATAAGAGCCTCTTCTTTGTAATTGCATTATTTTTGCACCTGTATTTGAATTTTTTTGAATAGTGTATGCATAGCAAAATGAGGTTAAAGGAGAGTTTACATATCTTGAATCTGTAGTTTTCCATGGGTCAGGTTGATCTGCTCCTCTGGTAGAAACTCTAGTATTTGATACTAGTTGCTCTTTAACTAAGCTATTTAAATCAAGGGTGATTATCTTAGTGGTATTATAATCAATAGTAGTCAATATATTATTTATTTTATCATAAGTACTTTTAACTTTGTTATTATTATAATTAGTTTCTACAATTCTAAATTCATTACTATCTTCTAAGATAGTATAGCTTGTACCATCTTCTAATATGATCGAATTTAGAGGAGTATCATCTGCAAAAGAAGTTCCAGAATAACCAAAGCAAGATAATAATAATGTTAAAATCAGCATCCATGCTATGTTCCTAATATTTTTTTTACAATTCATTAAATTCATCTCCCTTAAAATAATTGAATATATAGTAACTAATTCGACTTAAATAGTTGTTATCCTTTTTTATTTTCTATTTTATTGAAAAAATGTTATAATTAATTTATATTAGGATTTAAAGGAGGGTGAGTATATGAAAATTATAAGATGTAATATAATGTTATTAATAAGTCTTATATGGATTTTAATAGCGATAATTTATCTTATTCTTGTTAAGACATTTCCATTATTATCAATAATAACAATATTATTATGCTTACTTGCATCATATGATAGTTATAGGCGATATAAATGTTATATAATATTGTCAGATTATTATATTTCAGTCAATGGAGGAATTTTGAATGGATTTAATACATTTGAATTGAAATCAATAGAAAAAATAAATATTAAAAAAAATAGAATTTATATATTTGAAAATGGATATAAAAAAAGAACTATATATTTAAGTGTACTAGACGAAAATAATAGAAATATTATATTGAATTATTTAGATTGTAAAAAACTCTTAGATATTGATAATAGAAGTTAATGAATTTTTTTATTATATTATTAGAAAATTTTATCTATATTAGTATAATACCATAAAATAAAGCGCTTAGAGAAAAATTTCTAAGCGCTTTATTTTATAAAAATGATTATATGAAAGCCAAATCATTAATCACTATGATTTCATCCTAATGAAAGTTAGATTTTCAAATTATTTTTTTATTACAGTTGTTTACTGGTCTTCAATTATCGGGAACAGTAATTGAATTGTAAACCCTGCCCCATACTCAGATTCAACTTCAATTTCAATCTGTAATTCATCACATAATTTCTTTACAAGATATAGTCCTATACCAGTAGACTGGCTACCATTAGGATTATCACCTGTAAACCCTTTATCAAAAATAAAAGGAAGATCAGAATTAAGGACCCCAATACCATTATCAGAAATCCTTAAATAATATCGATTCTTCACACCATCAAGACCAGTTTTTAACCAAATAAAGCTGTGAACTTTTTCATTAGAGTATTTAATGGCATTAAGGAATATTTGGGTAAAAATAAATTGAAGTGCCTTTTTATCTGATACAATTGGGACATCTTCCATGTGAGAAATAACTTTAACTTCTTTTTCATCCAGTAATGCCTGAAGTTCCAACCTTACATCTTCACAGCAGGGATTTAGAGAGGTTCTTTCTAATCGATAGTCTACATGGGATGCTTGTAACCTTGCATAAAATAGTATCTGTTCAACATCATCACTGATATTAACTCTTGCATGTTCAAGTCTTTGATATACCAATTCTGACATTTCCTCTTTACGATTTTCCAAAACCAAGGTTGCCAATGAAATAGGTGTCTTTATCTCATGAACCCAACTTTCGATAAATTCTTCATAATCCATAGATTGCAGCTTGGTTTCGGCTAATTGATCATTTAAAATACGTAACTTATTAGCTAGATAGTTCACCTTTTCTTTATGTAATTCACCAATGGATTTTATCAAATAATTTTCATACTCCGGCGATGGCTCTCGAAGAAAATCATAGAAGGCTTTATCTTTCTTTGTCTTCATTCTAAAGACCAACAGAATGCCAATAAAAATCATAGTTATAGAGAAAATAATCATGATTCCTACAAGAATACCAAAGGTTTCTGGATAAGCTATCCAAGCTAAAAAAATAAAAAAGCCATTACTTATACTAAGAAGTAGTATAAGCAGACGTGATTCCTTTAGAATACTCAAAAAATCTCTTAGCTTCACTCACAGCCACCTCCTATTAATTTATAACCAACCCCTCTAACAGTCTGTATTTCATTAGACAATCCAACCTCATCAAGGGTTTTTCGCAGTCTAGTCATATTCACTTGTAGTATATTTTCATCCACATAATGGCTACTTCCCCATAATAGATTAAAAAGCTCTTCCTTTTTTACTACTGAAGGGAAAGCTTTAACCAAGGCCTTCATAATAATTCCCTCATTTTCTGATAATGAAATAGAATTCTTACCAACATACAATACATTGGCCTTCTCATCTAACTGAAAATCACCAGCTTTTAGTAGAACATGCATACTAGCATAGAGATGAAGGAGCTTTTCAATTCTAGCAATTAGACGTTTAGGGTGGCAAGGCTTTGTTAAATAGTCATCTGCACCTAACTCTAATGCATGAAGTTCATCTCGGAGTTGGTTACGTGAAGTTAACACTAAAATTGGGCCAATTCCTCTAGCCTTTAGTGCACGACAAATATCAAATCCTGAAAGCTTTGGTAAATTTAAATCTAATAAAACCAATGAAGGTGAAGCTGAAATAATATCTTCCAAGGGAGTATGAAAAGAGGAGATACACTCTATAGCATATCCCTCTTTTTCTAATATACTTTGTAATTCTGCACGTAGAAAGACGTCGTCCTCAACAATGACTATCTTTTCCACCTTTTCACCCCCTATCCAATCTCTTGCAATTTCTTGATTTCTTCGTCACTCTTTCGCTGAATCATCCATATATAACAAAGTTCAAATGCTATAAATACAATAAGAGCAATCATTACCACTAATATTATAGCACCACTTTTTAAAGTTGATGACTTTGGAATAACTAAGAAGGCTTCCAACATGGCCTTAATACCAAAAATAGAGCTAATAAATGCTACTGAGATAACTAAACCGAAATACCACCAAATTTGTAGCCTTGCTGAAAAGCATAGCGATTCAATACTTGCTCCTAGCATAGATACTGTGGAATATCTATGTCTTGTACTTCTTTGCTGCATAAGAAACTTCAATCCTAATACAGTGTTTGCAATGATAAGGAACATGATACCTAAGTAAAATGTGGTATAACTTCCTGCCACTATATAAAACAAGTGCCTCCCCATGCTAGAAAGATAACTTTCATAGTTTAGACCTGATATGCTCAGTAGCTTATCTACTTCATACATGGCTTGCATTAAACCTTTTTCCTCAACAAAATCAGAATCTAGAACCATATTATAAAAGTATGAGTCTTGGTCTTTAGAGATTTCAACTAAAGCATTATACATATCATCTGGTACAATCAATGCATATGAAAGAGTAATAGCTCTATCTGCAACAATATTACTTGTATATAGTGTTGATTCCAATTTATATTGTTTTTCATCTATAATAACCCTTGGATTAGACTTCAGCACCCTCCTTAATATTTGATGAGAGTGTGAAAATTCTTCACTAGAATACATTGCAACTTCATCATCTCCTAGTATAATAGGTTCTTTACCCGTAGATTTAAGTAAAGTATTATAACTAGAGAGAGAAATTAAATATGGTCTATCCTGATAAGATAAATTCCTCAATAAATTTTCTTTTTCCACTGAATCTTTTTCTTTATATATAGATTTTTCAAGTCCTTCCCAAGAAAAAGTATGTGTGGCTACATCTTCAGAGGTTTCTGCATGGGAAGATTTCAAAAAACCAAGTTTCATAGTATAATAATCCTTTACGTAAGGCTCCAGTTTTTCAGAGGTCAGTGCAGAAACAATTTCTTTTTCTGAACCATTGAAAGTAAAATCTACAGTTCTTGCAGATGTTGCACTTCGATCTAACGTTGTGGAAATACCAAAAGCAAAACAAACCATAGCCATAAGAATTAACAGTGATGATATAGCAAGGGAACTCCATTGATGTAAAACATTCTCCTGAAGTTGTCTTCCTGTAAATATAAATAATCCAGTAGAAGAATTACTTTTTCCTTTTATCCATATTCCAATCAAACTTCCAAGTCCACGAAACAGCATAAAGGTTCCACTGATTCCTATAACCATTATTAATGCAAATATCACAAAATCAAGGCTACTCAAATAAAAAATAGCTAGTATATAAGCTATGCATAACAAAACTGCTCCAAGTAGCAAACTAATAAAGCCCCATACCGGTGAAAGACTTCTTTGATCTTTTTCTTTCTGTTCATTAAGCAAATCCACAGGTTCCTTCTTGCTCATTTTTAAGCTTAAAATAAACATAGCTACTAATTGGACTGTAATGAAACCTAATACCGTTAATCCTAGCCCAACCCAAGATATACGAAAGTGATGACCAATAATCCCCATTCCTATAAATCTAGAGGTTGCAAGACTAATTAACTCTGTTAAAAATAAAGAAACTGGGATTCCAATGAGCAAAGCCACGAAACCATTCCACAATGTTTCCCCCATTATCATTGCGAATAACTTACTTCGCCTCATCCCCATCATTAAGTAAATACCAAATTCGTGACTGCGACGTTGTAATTGGTACCTATTTGCAAAATAAGCAAGAAAAAATACAAAGAACAAGGATACAGCATAAAGTACTGGTATCATTAACAAAAGCTTTGTAACCGCATGGCTCTCTACGGTCTTTAGATACATCATAACGTCTTGCTCTCCAAGTGAAAGTATTACATAAAAAGCAACAATAGAAATGACTAGTGAGGCAAAATAAACTCCATTTTCTTTTCGAGTCTTATGACTATTTTCCTTGATAAAATTAAAGAACATTGGTGCTGCCTCCTCCCAACTGTGCCATAACAGTTAAGATTCGTTCATAAAAAGAATTTTGAGTCTCCCCAGGTACTTCTTTTCGAAGTTCATGAAAAATAACACCATCTTGGATAAATAATATTCTTGAACAAAAGCTTGCTGCATTTGCATCATGAGTTACCATCAAAATTGTAGATTTCTCCTCTTGATTAGTGGAAGAAAGCTTCTCCATCAGAATTTTTGCATTCTTTGTATCTAAAGCGCCAGTTGGCTCATCCGCTAATACAATGCTTGGGTTAGAAATCAATGCTCTTGCTGCTGCAACTCTCTGCTTCTGCCCTCCTGACATTTGAGAAGGAAATTTATTTAACACTTCTTCAATATCAAATTGCTTAGCTAATTTTTGAAGTCTAGTCTCTTGATTTTTAGGATTTTCCCCATGAATAGACAAGGGCAAAACAATATTTTCTCTAGAAGTTAAATTATCTAATAGCTCAAATTCTTGGAATAAATATCCCATATTGTTCCCTCTATATTTTGCTAACTGGGCTCCTCTGAATGAAGAAATATTCTCTCCCTTAAGCAAGATTTGACCAGCGGTTGGCTTAAGCATTGTTGCAATACAATTAAGCAATGTGGTCTTACCTGACCCACTTGCACCCATGATTCCAAGAAACTCTCCTGGAAGAACATCAAAGGTAATTCCCTTTAATGCGGCAGTTTCACTTTGCCCCTCACCATATACCTTATGCACTTCCTGAACTTGAAGCAACTTATCTGAAATTCTCATATCATATCCTCCTCCTTTACTACCACTATAAATACCATACAATAAAAAATTATCAATTAACACTTACAGTTGTTGTAAGGTTTATAACGGGAGGCCTATCTCCTTTTTATAATTATATTTTACTTCCGTAAGCTTTTAGTGTCCACAATTATATGCTAACACTGCCTTTTAAGACTTTATGTTATCAAGATTTCTTAAAAATATTTTTTCACAGCCTCAGTTTTACTTAAATTTGTACTTTTCCCTGCCCACTATTAAGGGATGATACCTCCCAAGGACACACTTTTTAAGTAGTTTATGTTTGTACTTTCATTATTTTTTAAGTCACTATAGATTAGTAATTTTCATTAATAAACCTCTGTTATTAAAATAATACATACAAAGAAAGCACCAAGATTTTATTATCTTAGTGCCTTTAAAATAGTTTTTGTATTAGGATCAAATTTTTCAATATGATATTATAACATTAACAATTGACTTTTTACCTTTTATTTATAACGAGAAATCTTTAATGTATTTATAAAAGTAGCTCCTTCAAACAATATTTTTACAAGCATTATCACAGTGAAAATCCATAGTATTTCAACTTTTATAGTTAATGCTACTACATAAAAAGAAATAATTAAAATCATAGCTACTTGTAATATGGCTAATATTGAATATAGAATTTTATATATTATCTTATCCTCATTCTTAAATCTTTCATAGCAATTGTTTATTAAATCAATTAAAGAAAGAAGTGCTAAAAAATACATAGCTATTGGAACTACTCCATTTACAAATACATTAGACCCATGCTGTAAATCATTTGTTTCTTTAGTTATATACTCACCATCATATATAGCCATTGTAAAAATGGTTTCTTCATTAGTTATAAAATACTCTTCATCTATGTAAGGACTACTCAATGTCTGTGCCATGAATATACCAATAATAACAATAATATTAATACTTAATACCAAAACAGCATGTTTAATTCTATACCACATCAAATTATCTCCTTAAAATTTTTAGTAACAGTATTATATATGATTTTATTTGTAATGTTAGTACTTTATTACATTATCCCTTTGCACTATACTACTTGAAGATATGGTTAAAAATAAAAACAAGATATTCTGCGACTTTCCAATGGCAGGATACCTTGTTTTCTTGTTATGATATATTTTCTTAAACTTTGATTTGCTTGCTTTTGGGTATGTTCATTAGATAATCAAAAATTATTTTTTCTTAACAGGAATCCAAATTTCGCTGTAATAATTTTCATCCTGATTACCCTTTGGATAATCAGCTATATTTGTATACATTTCAATGTTATAACCAGCTGCAATTTCATAATCCTTACAGTTAGGTAGCCATTCTGAGAAGATTTTTTGGTTTACATCTTGCAATGATTTTGGCATTGCACCCTTGCAAGCAAAAACAGCCCAAGTGTGTTTAGGAATAATCTTTGTAATAAAACCCTCTGGAGTTACTGTGGATGGAATATAATTATCTGCAATCAAATATTCAAATTCATCTGAACCCATACTCTCATCAATGCATACACCGTACATTCCGCACACAACTTTACCCTTTCCTGTTTGATAATGCTCTGTCCAAAACTGTGGAATTTCTCTAGTTGCACTATCATATTTAAATACCTTTGATACTCCCATAACTGTAAATGAATCTTTTTCAACAATTTTGTAATCCATAATATAACCGCCTTCCAATGAAAATTTGATTTTTAAGGTCCCAAAAGATTTAATCATTGCTCCGTCTTTTCGAACTGCAGTAGGTGTGACACCATGGAAACGAGTGAAGGCTTTTGTGAAACTATCTGGTGAGTTATAGCCATATTTCACTGCAATATCAATAATTTTTTCATCAGTAGATACAAGCTCACTGCCGGCAAGAGTAAGCCTACGTTGTCTAATATACTCTCCAACCGTGAAACCACAAAGCATTGCAAATCCTTTTTGGAAATAAAAAGGTGACACCAAAGCCTGTGTTGCAATTTCCTCTATTGTAAGTTCCTCGGTGATATTTTCCTCGATGTAACTAATAGCTTCACCAATACATTCAATCCATCCCATATTCATCACTCCTGTCTACACTTATATCATATTGCTTTTCACGCAGTTATTCCCGACTTTTTTTGTTATGTTTTGTCTGGAAGATTAATTTTTAAAGCTTGGCCCACGCCGTCACGGACTAGACTAACATTGGCATAGCTGTGAATACTACAACTTGTACCTCTTAAGCCCCTGAATGATAT
>NZ_DJBA01000045.1:0-19406 GCF_002435615.1 Clostridium sp. UBA5988
TTCACGTGCTAAACTTCTGACTATTATTAATAATAAACTTCAATTAAACACAAACCTTGGGGTGAACATGTTTTGCCTGCTTTTTTTCGATCTCTACTCAATATTATTTTAGGTATATCTTCTGCTTTTATTTTTCCATTTCCTGCATCTATAAGCGTTCCTATCATAATTCTTGCCATATTATATAAAAATCCATCAGCAGCTATATATACTTTTATATAGTGTTCGTTCTTAACTATATCAACTTTACTAATAGTTCTTGTAGTCGTTTTAACTGAACTTCCAATATTCCTAAAAGCTTCGAAATCATGAGTTCCTATAAAAAATTTTGCAGCATCCTTCATTTTCCCTATATCTAAACTCTTTTTATAGTGATATGAAAAATTTCTGCATATGGGCATTCTTACTTCTGTATTTAGTATTGTATAGCAATACATCTTCCCTTTTGAATCATATCTAGCATGAAAATCATCATGAACTTGTGAGGACTTAATTACAGATATATCTTCTGGTAATACATGATTTAATGCTTCTCTAAACTTTTCTACAGGAATATTACTACTAGTCTTAAAATTACACACGTATCCCTTAGCATGAACTTTACTATCAGTTCTGCTACAACCAATCACTTCAACTTTTTCCCCAGTGATCTTAGAGATTGCATTTTCAACTGTTCCTTGAACGGTTTCTCCCTTAGGCTGTTTTTGCCAACCCATATAATTAGTTCCATCATATTCTAGTATTAACTTAATGTTTTTCATATATATATCCCTTTATTCTACTACATCTAAAATCTCATATATATAACTATTATAGTTAATGCAGACATAACAATCATTCCTACATAATCTCTAGAAGTCACTTTCAGTATCTTCATTCTAGTTCGACCTTCTCCACCTCTATAGCATCTAGCTTCCATTGCCATTGCTAATTCATCAGCCCTTCTAAAGGAGCTAATAAATAGCGGAACAAGTAATGGTATAAGGCTTTTAGCTCTATTAACGATACTTCCACTTTCAAAATCTGCACCTCTTGCCTTTTGAGCCTTCATTATTTTATCAGTCTCATCCATTAAAGTAGGTATAAATCGTAGTGCTATAGTCATCATCATAGCAAGCTCATGAGCTGGTACACCAATTTTTTTAAATGGTCCTAGTAATTTTTCTATTCCATCAGTAAGTTCTATTGGTGATGTAGTTAATGTTAATAGAGATGTTCCTATAATAAGAAAAGTAAGTCTTAATATCATAAATATAGCTGTTACTATACCTTCTTTATATATTTTAATAAATCCCCATTGCCATAATAATACGTTACCTCTAGTTAAAAACACATTAAATAGTGCTGTTATTATCATTAATATAAATATAGGCTTTAACCCCTTATATATATATCTAAATTGAATCTTAGATACAATTATAGCCATCATTGTAAATATAAAAATAACAATATATCCTGAGAACTCTTTTATTAAAAATAAGTCTATTATAAAGAGTAAGGAAAATAGTATTTTTACCCTAGCATCTAATTTATGGACAAATGACTCTCCAGGTATATATTGGCCTATGGTAATATCTTTAATCATATTTACTCCTCCATAACTTTATAAAAGAGCCTAGTTTTTTGCTAGTATCTTAAGTAACTCTTTTTTAGCTTGTTCTAATGTGAAAATATCATCAGGTAATTCAAATCCAACCCTTCTCAATTCTCGCATAAGATATGTTACCTGTGGAACTGCAAGACCTACATTTTCTAATGTATCTACTTCTTTAAATATTTCTTGTGGTGTACCATCTAATACACATTTTCCTTCATCCATTACCAATATACGGTCTGCAACCTTTGCCACATCCTCCATGCTATGAGATACAAGAATGATAGTCATGTTATAGGATTTATGAAGCTTATATAGCTCTCCTAGAATTTCATCTCTCCCCTTAGGATCTAATCCAGCTGTTGGTTCATCTAATATTAAAACCCTTGGTTCCATAGCTACAACTCCAGCTATTGCTACTCTTCTTTTCTGTCCTCCACTTAGGTCAAATGGAGATTTATTTCTGTAAGCTTCATAGTCTAAACCTACCATGTCCATGGCTCTTTTAGTTCTTGCTAAAGCTTCCTCATCATTAAGCCCTAAATTCTTAGGTCCAAACATTATGTCCTTTTCTATTGTTTCCTCAAAAAGTTGATACTCTGCATATTGGAATACTAATCCAACTTTTTTTCTTATGTCCGTAAGCTTAACTCCACTAGCAGTAATATCTACACCATCAACAAATATTTTTCCTTGGTTAGGTTTTAATAACCCGTTCATGTGTTGTATCAAAGTAGATTTACCTGAGCCTGTATGTCCAATGAGGGCTACAAATTCACCATCATTTATATTCACATTAACATTACTAAGGGCAACCTTTTCAAAGGGAGTTTTAGCCATATATATATGAGTTAAATTTTCTATTTTAATTGACATAATTCTCTCACCATCTCATCTATAGTTAATATATCCGATTTTATATTAACACCTGATTTATTTAATTCATAAGCCAATTCTGTCATTTGTGGTACATCCAAACCTAAGTTTTTCATAATTTCTACATTTTGAAATACTTCTCTTGGCTTTCCTTCTACTATAACTTTTCCTGAATCCATAACATATATCTTATCTGCTGCAACAGCTTCTTCCATAAAGTGTGTTATGTATACTATTGTAATCCCATTGTTTTTATTTAAATCCATTATCGTATTTATAACTTCTTTTCTTCCAGATGGATCAAGCATGGCTGTTGGCTCATCTAATACTATGCATTCAGGCATCATAGCTAATATACCAGCAATAGCTACACGTTGCTTTTGACCCCCAGATAGAAGATGTGGTCCATGCTTTTTATAATCATACATGTTTACTCTCTTAAGTGACTCATCTACTCTTCTTCTTATCTCCTTAGGTTCTACGCCTAAGTTTTCTGGTCCAAAAGCTACATCCTCTTCTACTATGGTTGCAACAATTTGGTTATCAGGGTTTTGAAAAACCATACCCGCTTTGCTTCTTACATTCCATACGTTTTCTTCTTTGCTAGTATCATATCCAGACACACTAATTTTGCCCTCTGTTGGAATTAAGAGTGCATTTATATGTTTTGCAAAAGTAGATTTTCCTGATCCATTATGACCTAATACAACTACAAACTCACCCTTATTAATGGTAATATTAACACCATCTATAGCCAATTTTATATTACCTTCACTATCCGGAGGATAAGTGTATCTCAAGTTTTCACTAATAACTTCTGGTACTTTTTCACTGGATGAATTTAAATTATCTATTTTATTAATTTCATTAAGCTTTTCAATTTGATTATCTCTAGAATTTATATTAGTTTCCATCAATTATCCCTCCATTAGAGAGTTACTATCTAATACCCAATTTTATAACAAAACGGGGACTAAGTTAGCCTTACTTAATCCCCTTGAATTATTATACTAATTCTAATACAACAACCTCTGCTCCGTCGCCTCTTCTAGGTCCCATTTTCATTATTCTAGTGTATCCACCATTTCTCTCAGCGTACTTTGGAGCTACGTTATCAAATAAATTCTTAACAACATCCTCTTCTGTAACAAATGCAAGCACTTGTCTTCTAGCATGAAGATCTCCTCTTTTAGCTAAAGTTATCATTTTCTCAGCTAATCTTTTAGTTTCTTTTGCTCTAGCTTCAGTTGTTTCAATTCTACCGTGCTTTAAGAAACTAGTCGTAAGATTTCTAAGCATTGCCATTCTTTGATCAGTTGGACGTCCTAACTTACGTTGCTGTGCCATCTCTATACCTCCTTACTCCTCGCTAGGTTTGAATCCCAATCCTAAGCCTTCAAGTTTTTGCTCAACCTCTTCAAGAGATTTCTTTCCTAGGTTTCTTACCTTCATCATATCATCCATTGATTTTTCTGTTAACTCTTGAACAGTATTAATACCAGCTCTCTTTAAGCAGTTAAAGCTTCTAACAGATAAATCTAGTTCTTCTATAGTCATTTCTAGAACTTTTTCTTTCTTATCTTCTTCTTTTTCTATCATTATTTCAACATTATCTGCATGATCAGTTAATGTCATAAATAATTTAAAGTGTTCGATAAGGATTTTAGCTGATAAACCAATAGCTTCATCAGGTCTAATAGTTCCATTTGTCCAAATTTCTATAGTTAATTTATCATAATCTGTGATCTGTCCTACTCTTGTATTCTCAACTGTAAAGTTAACTCTTTTAACTGGAGTATATATTGAATCAACAGGTATAGTTGATATTGGCTTATCATCAGTTTTGTTCTTATTTTGAGAAACATAACCTCTACCACTATTAATATTTATCTCCATAAATAACTTTCCACCATCATCTAGGGTAGCAATATGAAGATCCTCATTAACTACTTCAACATCTCCGTCTACTTTAATATCTGCTCCTGTAACTTCACCTGGACCTTCAGCATCAATATATATTGTTCTTGGGCCCTCACCAGACATCTTAAGTGCTAATTGCTTTATATTTAGAATTAACTCAGAAACATCTTCTTTAACTCCATGTATAGTTGAGAATTCGTGTAAAACACCATCAATTTTAATCGAATTAGCAGCAACTCCAGGTAGTGAAGAAAGAAGAATTCTTCTTAATGCATTACCTAAAGTTATTCCATAACCTCTTTCTAATGGTTCAACAACAAACTTGCCATATGTACCATTTTCAGCGGTTTCAACACATTCTATTTTTGGCTTTTCAATTTCTAACATTTATAACCCTCCTTTTAAATTTAGTGGTTTTTTTATATCGAGGGCAACTGATTACATTATTGACTATTTACTGTATAACTCAACGATTAATGTTTCATTAACAGGAACGTCTATGTCTTCTCTTGCTGGTATTGAAGCAACCTTACCTTCAAATGATTCAATATTTCCTTCTAACCAAGTTGGTAGAGTTTTTGGATTTTCAGCAAAAACTTTGAATTTTTCAGAAGATCTGCTTTTTTCTCTAACTGATATAACATCTCCAGCTTTAACAGAATAAGATGCGATATCTACTTTTTTACCATTTACTAAGAAATGTCCGTGGTTTACTAATTGTCTAGCTTCAACTCTTGAGCTTCCGTATCCTAATCTATAAACAACGTTATCTAATCTTAATTCTAGGAATTTTAGTAGGTTTTCACCTGTAATTCCTCTTTGCTTTTCAGCTTTCTCATAGTACTTTCTAAATTGTCCTTCTAGAACTCCATATATTCTCTTAGCTTTTTGCTTTTCTCTTAATTGAGTTCCATAGTTTGACATTTTCTTTCTGCTTTGACCGTGTTGACCTGGTGCATAACCTCTTCTAGTAAAAGCGCACTTCTCAGTGAAGCATCTGTCACCTTTAAGGTTAAGCTTAAGGCCCTCTCTTCTACAAAGTCTGCATGTAGCGCCTGTGTATCTTGCCATTCATTACACCTCCTGTTAATTAAACTCTTCTTCTTTTTGGTGGTCTACATCCATTGTGAGGAATTGGAGTTACATCTTTGATTAAAGTAACTTCTAATCCTGCAGCTTGAAGTGATCTTATAGCCGCTTCTCTACCTGCTCCTGGACCTTTAACATAAACTTCTATGCTTTTTAAACCATGTTCCATCGCTGCTTTAGCTGCTGTTTCAGCTGCCATTTGAGCTGCAAATGGAGTACTTTTTCTTGAACCTCTAAATCCTAATCCACCAGCACTTGCCCATGACAATGCGTTTCCAGCTGCATCAGTAAGTGTAACGATGGAATTATTGAAAGTAGATTTTATGTGTGCAGCACCGTGCTCAACATTTTTTCTTTCTTTTTTTCTTCTACTTCTAACTTTCTTTTGAGCCATTATATTCCCTCCTTACTATTTCTTCTTGCCTGCTATAGTCTTCTTAGGACCTTTTCTTGTTCTTGCATTAGTCTTAGTCTTTTGACCTCTAACTGTAAGACCTTTTCTATGTCTTATTCCTCTATAACATCCGATTTCTTTAAGTCTCTTTATATCTAAGGCAACTTTTCTTCTAAGATCACCTTCAACCATTAAGCTCTTATTTACATAATCTCTTAATGTATTTACTTCATCTTCAGTTAAATCCTTGATTCTAGTATCAGGATTCACTCCTGTAGCTTCAAGTATTTCATGAGATTTTGGTAGTCCTATACCAAATATATAAGTTAGACCTATCTCAACTCTTTTTTCTTTTGGTAGGTCAATACCTGCAATTCTTGCCATCTACAATCTACACCTCCTAAGTATCACTACTTATTTATTTTTATTAACCTTGTTTTTGTTTATGTTTAGGATTTTCACAGATAACCATTACTCTTCCTTTTCTTTTTATAACTTTACATTTTTCACATATAGGTTTAACTGATGGTCTTACCTTCATAGCTAACCCTCCTTATTACTTATCTCTCCAAGTTATTCTCCCACGAGTCAAATCATATGGAGAAAGTTCTACTGTAACCTTATCTCCTGGTAAAATTCTTATAAAGTTCATTCTTAACTTTCCAGAAATATGAGCAAGTATCTTGTGCCCACTCTCTAATTCAACTTGGAAAGTTGCATTAGGTAGAGTTTCTAAAACGACACCTTGCATTTCAATTATATCATCTTTTGACATAAGGGTAATCAAACCTCCTCTATTATATCCTCAACCTGCAAAAATTTTCTTATTTTAGAATTACTGATCTTTCCATCAGATAAGATAGCACTTCTAATATCTTCAGCCAAAACATCTGTAAAAGATAAATGTTTAATTTTCTTTTTCTTTGGCCTATCAATTTTTCTAAGGTCTCCATCTGAAATATAGACATACTCATCGTCTATTATACCAATAATGATAAAGTATTTTCCTTTATCTCTTCCTGATTTTGAATGTACTACCTTACCTAAAAGGCTGTCATCATCCACATTAGTCACCTCATTAGCTCAAAGTTAGTATTTCTACACCTTCATTAGTTATTGCTATAGTATTTTCATAATGGGCAGATAACTTTCCATCACTAGTCACTACAGTCCAACCATCTGGCTTAATTTTAACTTTGTAATTTCCCATGTTTATCATAGGTTCAATTGCAAGTACTACACCGTGTACTAACTTAGGACCTTTACCAGCAGTGCCGTAATTAGGAACTTGCGGGTCTTCATGCATAGAAGTTCCTATGCCGTGTCCAACAAAATCCCTAACCACAGAATATCCAAAACTCTCAGCATGCTTTTGAATAGCTGCTGAAATATCGGTAAGTCTGTTCCCCACTACTGCTTTTTCAATGCCCTTAAAGAAAGATTCTTTAGTGACATCTATTAGATGTTGTGCTTCCTTAGAAATATTTCCTACTGGAAAAGTTCGTGCAGCATCACCATGATATCCATTAAGTATCGCTCCACAATCAACACTGATTATATCTCCTTCAACTAATACGGTGTCATTCGGGATACCATGTATTACTACATCATTTACTGATGCACATATTGATCCTGGGAATCCTCCATATCCTTTAAAAGAAGGTATAGCTCCTTGTGCTAATATAAACTCTTCAGCAAGTTTATCAATTTCTGCAGTGGTTATTCCTGGTTTTATTACCTTTTGAATCATTGCTAGGGTATCGGCAACAACCTTACCAGCACTCCTCATATATTCTAGTTCTGTATCACTCTTAATATTCATCACTATTTATCGCTCCTAAGATACCACAGATATTCTTAAAAACATCATTAATAGCTTGCGTTCCATCAACCTCTGCTAATAGATTTTTCTCTCTATAGTATTCTATTAACGGTTGTGTTTGTGCATCATATATTTCAAGTCTTTCACTTACTGTCGCTTCATTATCATCTGCTCTTTGTATTACAACGCTACCGCAAACGTCGCATTTTCCATCGTTTTTAGTAGGATTATATTTTACGTGATAACTAGCTCCACAAGTAGTACATACACGTCTTCCTGTCATTCTATCTATAATAAAACCCTTAGGAACTTCAATCAATAAGGCAGTGTCTAGTTTTAAACTCATTTCTTTAAGTAAAACTTCTAAAGCCTCTGCTTGATTTACAGTCCTTGGATAACCATCTAGTAAAAATCCATTTTTGCAGTCATCCTGCTTTAATCTATCTTTAATTAAATCGATAGTTAATTCATCTGGTACTAGATGACCTTTATCTATATATTTTTTAGCTTCAATCCCTAAAGGCGTTGCTTGAGAGATATTATATCTAAAAATATCTCCAGTAGATATGTGTGGTATAGAGTATTTATTACAGATTGACTTTGCCTGAGTTCCTTTTCCGGCTCCAGGAGGACCTAATAAAATAACTCTCACTAGTATCAACTCCAAATTAAAATTTTTATTTAAGGAACCCTTCATAATGTCTCATTACTAGCTGAGATTCTAATTGTTTCATAGTATCTAGAGATACACCAACTAAAATTAGTAAACTAGTTCCACCAAATGAAACTCCCTTAAAATTACTGAATATAGCTGCTAATATAGGCACTATAGCTATAATTCCAGCAAATGTTCCACCTAAAAGGGATATTCTTGTCAAAATCTTCTCTAAGTAAATTTCAGTTTTCTCACCTGGTCTTATACCTGGAATAAATCCTGATGATTTATTCATATTCTCTGCCATCTCATCTGGTTTGAAAGTAATTATAGTATAGAACCAAGCAAAGAACAGTACTAATAAAAAGTATGCTACTACATATTTCATAGTATCTTGACGAAATATACTCCAAGAACTCTTATTAACAAATACCGCAAAGGAAGATTCAGGCCATATTTGTGCTATAACCGCTGGAAATTGCATTACTGACATACCAAAGATTATTGCCATAACTCCAGAAGAATTTAATCCTATTGGAATATGTGATGATTGACCTTTTATAACTTTTCTTCCTACTGCTTTACCGGCATATTGCACTGGAATTCTTCGTTCTGCTAAATTTATAACAATTACTGTAATTAATAAAGCTAAAGCTACTGCTACGAATATTACAACCTCTACCGGACTAACTTCTCCTGTTTTAAGAAGCCCTGCTATTTGATAAGCTGTTTGTGGTAGTGAAGATATTATATTTATAAATATAATAACAGAAACACCACTTCCAATTCCATATACTGAAATTTGTTCACCTATCCATACTAACAAGGCTGTACCTGTTGTCATTGTTAGTATTATTAGTAAAAGGCCCATTGAACCTTCTATCAATATAGCTCCTGAGCTTTTAATTAAGGCATATGCTGCATATGCTTGAATAACAGCAAATACTAGAGCTGCATATTTAGTATAGTTCTGTATTTTTTTTCTTCCTTCTTGACCTTCTTTAGAAAGTTGTTCTAAATAAGGAATTGCAATTGTAAGTAATTGAATTATAATCGATGCATTGATATACGGAGTAACACCTAAAGCAAATATACTAAACTTACTAAAAGCCCCTCCTGCAATCATGTCATAGAAACTTAGAAGGGAACCTGAATTACTACTAACTAAAGTTGCAATCTTACTAGCATCCACTCCTGGTACTGGGATAAACACACCCATTCTAAAAATTACCACTATCATTAACGTAAATAGTATTCTTCTTCTTAGCTCAGGAACTCTCCAAGCGTTTCGTAGGGTTGATAACATCTATATCACCTCAACTTTTCCTCCTGCCGCTTCAATCTTCTCTGCTGCAGCTTTGGAAATCTTATTAGCTTTAACAGTTAATTTCTTTTCAATGTTACCATTTCCAAGAATCTTTATCCCATCGTTTACTCTCTTAGCCATTCCAGATTCACGAAGTAACTCTGGAGTAACTACAGTTCCATCCTCAAATATGTTTAGTCTATCTACGTTTATACAAGTATATTCTTTAGCAAATATATTTGTAAATCCTCTCTTAGGTAGTCTTCTATATAAAGGCATTTGACCTCCCTCAAATCCTGGTCTTACACCGCCACCAGATCTTGAGTTTTGTCCTTTTTGACCTTTTCCAGCAGTTTTACCCCAACCTGAACCAGTACCTCTACCGATTCTCTTAGGAGATTTTTTTGCACCTTCTGCAGGTCTTAACTCATGAAGTCTCATATTTACACCTCCTTAGTTTAAGCTTCTTCTACTTTTAGTAGGTAACTTACTTTATTAATCATACCTCTGATCTGAGGAGTCTCCTCGTGCTCAACAGTTTTACCTATTTTTCTTAATCCAAGAGCCTCTACAGTAGCAATATGATCTTTCTTTCTACCAATTAAACTCTTTACTAATGTTAATTTAACTTTAGCCAAGGTTTTCCCCTCCTATCCTAGAATTTCTTCAACAGTTTTGCCTCTAAGTTTTGCAACTTGCTCTGCTGTTCTTAATTTTGATAATCCATCTATAGTTGCGCTAACCATATTTCTTGGGTTATTTGAACCTAATGATTTAGCTCTAACGTCTTTTAATCCTGCAAGCTCAAGTACTGCTCTTGCTGGACCTCCAGCGATAACACCTGTTCCTTCTGAAGCTGGCATTATGTGAACTGTACCAGTTCCAAATTTACCATCTATAGTATGAGGAACTGTAGTTCCATCTAATTCAACTTTAACGATGTTCTTTTTAGCATCTTCGATACCTTTTCTAATTGCTTCTGGTATTTCGATAGATTTTCCCATTCCAACACCAACGTGTCCGTTCTCATCACCAACAACTACTAGTGCGCTGAATCTGAAGTTTCTACCACCTTTAACAACCTTAGCAACTCTGTTTATGTGTACAACTTTCTCTTTAAGATCAAGTGTGCTAGGATCTATTTTCATGTGTGTACCTCCTTTTTTTAGAATTTAAGTCCTGCTTCTCTTGCACCTTCTGCAAGCATTTGTACTCTTCCGTGGTATACATATCCACCTCTATCGAATACAACTTCAGTAATTCCTGCTTCTATTGCTTTTTTAGCTACTACTTCACCAACTAGTTTAGCAGCTTCCTTATTGCTACCAACTTTTAGAGAAAAGTCTTTATCTAAACTAGATGCAGCAACTAATGTTCTTCCAGCAACATCATCTATAATTTGAGCGTATATGTTCTTTTCACTTCTGAACACTGCAAGTCTTGGTCTTTCAGCTGTTCCGTGAATTTTCTTACGTACTCTTAAATGACGTCTTTCTCTTGATAGCTTTCTATCAGCTTTATTGAACATGAAATTCTCTCCTTTCTAATAGCTATTATTTACCAGTCTTACCTTCCTTACGTCTGATAACTTCATCAGAGTACTTAATACCCTTTCCTTTGTAAGGCTCAGGTTTTCTCCAAGTTCTTATATCAGCTGCAACTTTACCAACTAATTCCTTGTCGATTCCTTTAACTACTATAGTAGTAGCATCTGTTAATTCAAATGTAATTCCTTCTACAGCAGCTATTTCAACTGGGTGTGAGAATCCTAGGTTTAAAGTTAATCCCTTACCTTTAGCTGTTGCTCTATATCCAACACCAACTAATTGTAATGTCTTAGCGAAACCATTAGTTACTCCAATTACCATATTATTTAATAATGCTCTAGTTAATCCGTGTAGAGCTCTATGTTCTTTTATATCGCTTGGTCTTGTAACGACCACTTGATTATCCTCTATAGCTATGTTTATATTTTTCACCATTGTTCTAGTTAATTCCCCTTTAGGTCCTTTAACTGTAACAACGTTGTCTGGCGTTACTGTAACAGATACACCAGCTGGTATAGCTATTGGAAGTCTTCCTACTCTTGACATAATCGCACCTCCTTGTTCATAAACTACCAGATGTAGCAGATAACTTCTCCGCCTAATCCTAATTTTCTAGCTTCTCTATCAGAAACTAATCCTTTAGAAGTTGATATTATTGCAACTCCTAATCCATTTAAAACTTTAGGGATATCATCCTTACCACTATAAACTCTTAGTCCTGGTTTAGATATTCTCTTAAGTCCTGTTATAACTCTCTCTTTATTTTGGCCATATTTCATGCTAAGTCTTAACATTGAAACAGTTCCATCTTGATATTCTTCTATATTTTTAATATATCCTTCTTGAAGCATAATATTTGCTATGCCTTTCTTTATTGTTGAAGAAGGAACTTCTACTATTTCATGTCTAACAATATTTGCATTTCTTACACGTGTTAGCAAATCTGCTATCGGATCAGTCATATTCATTAATTGTGCCTCCTTTCGCTATGATCTGTATATTACCAGCTTGCCTTTTTGCATCCAGGAATTTGTCCTTTATAAGCAAGTTCTCTGAAACATATACGGCAAATACCAAATTTTTTTAAGACAGAATGTGGTCTTCCACATAATCTGCATCTAGAGTATTCTCTAGTTGAATATTTTGGTTCTTTTTTCCACTTTTCTATTAAAGCTTTACGTGCCAAGTCATTCCCTCCTTTTATTGAGCAAATGGCATTCCAAGGAATCTTAATAATTCTCTTGCTTCCTCGTCTGTCTTTGCAGTAGTTACAAATATTATATCCATTCCTCTTACTTTATCAATTTTATCATATTCTATTTCAGGGAATATTAATTGTTCTTTTATTCCTAAAGCATAATTTCCTCTTCCATCAAATGACTTAGTAGGAACGCCTCTGAAGTCTCTAACTCTTGGTAATGCTATATTCATTAATTTGTCCGCAAATTGGAACATCTTATCTTTTCTTAATGTAACTTTACATCCAATTGCCATGTTATCTCTTATTTTAAAGTTGGCAACTGATTTCTTTGCTCTAGTTAATACAGCTTTTTGTCCAGTGATTAATTGCATATCACTTACAGCAGCATCTAAAACTTTAGAGTTATCTTTAGCTTCGCCAACTCCCATATTTATAACTATTTTTTCAAGTCTAGGTACTTGCATTATATTTTTGTAACCGAACTTATCCATCATAGCTGGTATTACTTCACTATTGTATTTCTCTTGTAGTCTTGTAACCATTTGTTAAACCTCCTTTCGCGAATTAAAATGTTTCTCCGCACTTTTTGCAAACTCTAACTTTTGTACCATCATCAAGTACTTTATTGCTTATTCTAGTTACGCTCTTACATTTATCGCAATATAGCATAACTTTTGAGCTGTTAATAGCTGCTTCAAAGTTAACTATTCCACCTTGCATATTTTGTCTGTTTGGTTTTTGATGTTTAGTTACTACGTTAACGCCAGCAACTACAACTTTTCCAGTCTTAGGATAAACAGCTAAAACTTCTCCAGTTTTACCTTTATCTTTTCCAGAGATAACCATAACAGTGTCTTTCTTTCTAACATGAACTTTCATCTTTGCTACCCCCTATCCTATAGTACTTCAGGTGCTAGTGACAATATTTTATTATATTCTTTATCTCTTAGCTCCCTAGCAACAGGTCCGAAGATACGAGTTCCTTTTGGATTCTTATCGTCTTTTATAATAACAGCTGCGTTCTCATCAAATCTGATATAAGTCCCGTCTGCTCTTCTCAAACCTTTAACTGATCTAACAATAACTGCTTTTACTACGTCACCTTTTTTAACAACTCCACCTGGTGTTGCACTTTTAACGCTAGCAACAATTACGTCTCCGATGTTTCCCCATTTTCTTTTGGAACCACCGAGTACTCTAATACACATTATTTCTTTAGCACCAGAGTTATCCGCTACTTTTAATAATGTTTGTTGTTGTATCATGTAAATACCCTCCCTTCAGTTAACTATTTAGCTCTTTCCATGATTTCAACAAGTCTCCATCTCTTATCCTTAGATAATGGTCTTGTTTCCATTATTAATACTCTATCGTTAACTTTTGCTTCATTATTTTCATCATGAGCCTTAAATTTAGTTGTTCTATTAACTGTTTTTCCATATAATGGATGTCTAACTTTAGTTTCAACAGCAACAACAATTGTCTTATCCATTTTGTCAGAAACTACTCTTCCGATTCTACTTTTTCTATTTCCTCTTTCCACAAGATGAACCTCCTTTCAGTATTACTGCTCACAAGCCCTTAATTCTTCTTCTCTAAGGATGGTTTTAATTTGGGCTATAGACTTCTTAACCTGTTTAATTCTCATTGGGTTTTCTAACTGTCCTGTAGCTAACTGAAATCTAAGGTTAAATAATTCTGATTTAAGATCAGATAGTTTTACATTTAAATCTTGAGGAGTACTTTGTCTCAACTCTTTCAATTCATTAGCCTTCATTGATTTCACCACCCATTTCCTCAAAATCTCTTCTAGTAACAAATTTGGTTGTTACTGGTAATTTGTGAGACGCAAGTCTCATAGCTTCTCTAGCAGCTTCTTCAGATACTCCAGATATTTCAAATAATACTCTACCTGGTTTAATTACTGCTACCCAGTACTCTGGTGAACCTTTACCAGATCCCATACGTGTTTCAGCTGGTTTTTCAGTTACTGGCTTATCAGGGAAGATTTTTATCCAAACCTTTCCTCCTCTTTTAACGTATCTATTTATAGCTATTCTGGCAGATTCGATTTGGTTGCTTGTAATCCAACCGCACTCTGTTGCTTGTAAAGCATAATCTCCATAAGCGATGAAGTTACCTCTTGTAGCTTTACCTCTCATTCTACCACGTTGTACCTTACGATGTTTAACTCTTTTAGGCATTAACATGTCAAATTCCTCCTTCCTTACACGTTATTATGAGTTACTTTCTTCCTTCTGAACTTTCTTAGTTGGAAGAACCTCACCTTTATACACCCAAACTTTTACACCAATTTTACCATAGATTGTATTAGCTTCTGTAAATCCATAGTCAATATCAGCTCTTAAAGTTTGTAGTGGGATTGTTCCCTCATGATACTGCTCTGTTCTTGCGATTTCAGCTCCGCCTAATCTTCCTGAACATGCAGTCTTAACTCCTTTAACACCAGTTCTCATAGCTCTTTGAATTGTTTGTTTCATAGCTCTTCTGAAAGATATTCTCTTTTCTAATTGAGCTGCTATGTTTTCAGCCATTAATTGTGCATTGTTTTCTGGTGTTTTAACTTCTACTATGTTAATTAAAACAAATTTATCTTTAACAACTTCTTTTAATGCAACTTTAAGTTCTTCTATACTTTGACCGCCTTTTCCTATAACCATTCCAGGTTTTGCGGTATGTATATTTATTTTAACTCTTTTAGCTGCTCTTTCTATCTCAATTTTAGATATTCCAGCAGTGAATAATCTTTTCTTTATATATTCTCTGATAGCATTATCTTCAACTAAGTTATCTGCAAAATTTTTCTTGTCTGCATACCATTTAGCGTCCCAATCCTTGATAACACCAACTCTTAGGCCGTGTGGATGTACTTTTTGACCCACTCTATATCCCTCCTTCTTATGCTCTTTCTTTAACTACTATAGTTATATGGCTAGTTCTTTTTAAAATTCTGAATGCTCTACCTTGAGCGTGTGGTCTAAATCTCTTTAATGTTGGACCTGCACCTGTATGAGCCTCTGCAACATATAATCTATTTCTGTCTAAATTAAAATTGTTTTCTGCATTCGCAACAGCTGATTTTAATAACTTATTAATAACAACAGCTGCATCTTTTGGAGTATATTGTAATATAGCGAAAGCTTCATTTACATTCTTATCTCTTATAAGGTCAAGAACAATCCCAACTTTCATAGGAGACATTCTTACATATTTAGCTATAGCTTTAGCTTCCATTGGTAATTTCCTCCTTCCCGTACTATCTCATTCTACTTGATTTTTCCTTCGCGATATGACCTTTAAAAGTTCTAGTCAAAGCGAACTCTCCAAGTTTATGTCCTACCATATCTTCTTGAACATATACTGGAACATGTTTTCTTCCATCATGTACAGCAATTGTGTGTCCTATCATTTGAGGAAAAATTGTAGAGCTTCTTGACCAAGTCTTTATAACTTTCTTCTCGCCAGCTTTGTTCATTTCTTCTATTTTATTTAGAAGAGACTCTTTTACAAAAGGTCCTTTTTTAATTGATCTACTCACTATTAGTGGCCTCCCTTCATGTAAAGTAGTTATAATCAGAAGAGAATTTATTTCTCTTCTAACTATTTACTATTTCTTTTCTTAACAATAAATTTGTCAGAATATTTCTTAGTTTTTCTAGTTTTGTATCCAAGAGCTGGTTTACCCCATGGAGTACGTGGACTAGCATGACCTACTGGAGATTTACCTTCTCCACCTCCGTGTGGGTGGTCATTAGGGTTCATTACAGATCCTCTTACTGTTGGTCTGATACCCATATGTCTCTTTCTTCCTGCTTTACCTATATTAACAATTTCGTGAGTTAGGTTTGAAACTGTTCCTATTGTAGCTCTACAGTTTACTCTTACATATCTAACTTCTCCGCTTGGTAGTCTTACTTGAGCATAAGATCCTTCTTTAGCCATTAATTGAGCTGAAGAACCTGCTGATCTAACAAGTTGAGCACCTTTTCCTACTTGTAATTCAATGTTATGAATTATTGTACCTACTGGTATGTTAGTTATTGGAAGTGTATTTCCAACTTTAATGTCTGCATCTGATCCAGATACTACAACATCTCCAACCTTTAATCCAACTGGAGCTATTATGTATCTCTTTTCACCATCTGCATATACAACTAATGCGATGTAAGCTGATCTATTTGGATCGTACTCGATAGTTGCAACTTTAGCTGGTATACCATCTTTAGTTCTTTTAAAATCTATTAATCTATATTTTTGTTTCGCTCCACCACCGTGGTGACGAACAGTAATTTTACCTTGAGCATTTCTACCACCAGTTTTTTTCTTACTTACAAGAAGTGACTTTTCAGGTACATCTGTTGTTATTTCCTCAAATGAAGCCATAGTCATATTTCTTCTTGAAGGTGTGGTAGGGTTAAATTTTTTAACTGCCATTAGGTTTCCCTCCCTTTTCGCTTATCTGGCTCTAGCCAATAAATGCGTTATATTATTGCATTCCTTCAAAGAATTCAATTGTTTTGCTGTCAGCTGCTAATTTAATAACTGCTTTTTTGAAGTCAGCTCTTTTTCCAATGTGAACTCCAACTCTTTTAGTCTTACCTAAATTTCTTAGAGTTTTAACATCTTCAACTTTTACTCCGAAAACTTCTTCAACAGCTTTTTTTATTTGAACTTTGTTTGCGTGTATGTCAACGATGAAAGTGTATTTTCTTTCTGCCATAGCAGCCATACTTTTTTCAGTTATAACAGGTTTTCTTATTATATCATAACTAGTCATTTTCATTATGCATACACCTCCTCAATTTTTGATACAGCATCTTTAGTAATCATTAAGTTTTCATACTTTAATATGTCGTAAACATTTATGTTGTTTACAGGCACTACAGCTACTCCAGGAATGTTTCTTGCTGATTTATAAACATTCTCATTAGACTCAGCTACAACTATTAATGTTTTTTTAGTTTCAAAAGCATTAAGAACTTTTACCATATCTTTAGTTTTTGGTGCATCGAAAGCCAAGCTTTCTAATACTATCATTTCATTATCTTGTACTTTTGAAGTTAAAGCTGATTTCATAGCTACTCTTCTCATACTCTTTGGAACGGAAACTCTGTAATCACGTGGTTTTGGTGCAAATACGATACCCCCGTGAATCCATTGTGGAGCTCTTATAGAACCTTGTCTTGCTCTTCCTGTTCCTTTTTGTCTCCAAGGCTTAATTCCTCCGCCTCTTACTTCAGCTCTTGTCTTAGCACTTTGAGTTCCTTGTCTTTTATTAGCTAATTGAGCTAACACAACTTGGTGCATTGCTTCAACACTAACTTCTACTCCGAAAATGCTATCATTTAATTGAATTTCTCCAACTTCTTTTTTCTCAGTGTTATACACTTTTACTGTAGGCATTCTGCATCCTCCTTTCCTTATGCTTTAACAGCGTTTCTTATTACTACTAAACCTTTGTTTGGTCCTGGTATTCCACCTTTTATAAGAATAATATTCTTTTCAGGTATTACTCTTACTACTTCTAGATTTAACACTGTAGTATTAACATTTCCCATATGACCAGGCATTTTTTTATTTTTAAATGTTCTTGATGGGTCTGATGATGCTCCCATTGAACCTACTGCTCTATGGAATTTAGAACCGTGGCTCATTGGTCCTCTGTGGAAGTTCCATCTTTTTATAACGCCAGCGAATCCTTTTCCTTTAGATATTCCAGATACGTCAATTTTATCTCCTGCTGCGAAGATTTCTGCTTTTATTTCAGAACCTACTTCGTAAGCACTTGTATCCTCTAATCTAAATTCTTTTATGTGTCTTCTTACAACAACACCAGCTTTTGCGAATTCACCTTTCTTAGGTTTATTCACTAACTTTTCTCTTATATCTCCAAATCCAACTTTTATGGCTTCATATCCATCATTTTCTGCTGTTTTCTTTTGGATTACTACACATGGACCAGCTTCTACAACTGTTACAGGTACTACTCTTCTATTTTCATCAAATATTTGAGTCATTCCTAATTTTTTACCCATTATAGCTTTTTTCATTTAAATACACCTCCTACTTATTAGCGGACCACATTGTGATCATAATAGTTAGTAATAGTTTTTCTATTACCCGTACATCATAGTTCAATTTCATGTACTATGTACGATTATAATTTTATTTCGATATCTACACCTGCTGGTAAGTCTAATCTCATTAACGCATCAACAGTTTTTGGTGATGGACTTAATATATCGATTAGTCTTTTATGAGTTCTGATTTCGAACTGCTCTCTTGAATCTTTGTATTTGTGTGGAGCTCTTAGAACAGTTATTACATCTTTCTCAGTTGGTAGTGGTACTGGACCAGCTACTTTAGCTCCTGTGTTTTTAGCAGTCTCAACAATCTTCTCTGCTGATTGATCTAGTATTGTGTGATCAAACGCTTTTAATCTGATTCTGATTTTTTGTTTTGACATTTCATTCCCTCCTTTTCATCGCACGCTATTACTTCTTACGCGCAACAGCGGAAGTTCTGTAAACTGCTCCTGGCGTTTCTTATTTTAAGAAACACAACAGCACTACAGACCCCGTCGCCCAATTCGTGATTGAGCATGCTCGGTTAAGAATTCCCCCGGAAGCCCGGCAACCTCTTACCTCATCGCTGTTACCATATTGCAACTTCTATAGTATACATTATTTTGTTAGCTTTGACAAGAGTTTTTATTCATTTTTTACTCTTGTAAATTTTTAATATCTTTAATTTTCTTTAATAAAAATATTATATATTTAATATGTAACTTTACTAACTATTTGTTTATATAATTGCCTAAAATTCAGAATATATAAAGATATTAGTAAACTTTTTTATTTTTAATTAAATATACTATAGAAGTTATATTTATGTATAGTACATCATATAACATTTAAATTCAATAGGTAAAATAATGAAAAATCTATTAGTATAGATTTTTCTCCATATTTATATATACAA
>NZ_DJBA01000045.1:19482-19624 GCF_002435615.1 Clostridium sp. UBA5988
TTGTATATATAAATATGGAGAAGTTATTTAGACATAAAAAAGAGAGATAGGCGTCCCCATCTCTCTTTTTACCTAGGTTTTATTGTGCACATTTCTTTTTTAGGATAATAAATAATTTATTATTTTAAATCTTAATTATTCG
>NZ_DJBA01000076.1:0-5858 GCF_002435615.1 Clostridium sp. UBA5988
ACCACACTTTACACTATCAAATATATTAAGTATATTTTACATTATTATACTTATATTGTCAATAAACTTGTACATTTAAGCTATACTAAGCAAATTAAATATGCATGACTATTATTTTGTACCTTTTTAGTTGTTATACTTTATGGCTCATTTTTATTTCCCTCAAACTTTCCACCTTTTATTTCTTTAAATATATTGTTATTTTCATAACTTTCAGGTTTCGCCTTATTACTAATCATTGATTTTAATTCGTATATTTCACTCATTAGCTTTATAAAATCCTCTTGGTTTATAGGTCTTTTGTTATTTTTCAATTCATATCCAAGCTGACCACTTACTTCAATTGTTGCATATTGAACATCTTCTATTGATGATATACCCGACTGCCTCAATCGAGTTTCAAGCCTATCAATTGACATTCTAAGCTTTTTCAAATTTTTAATATTAGGTTTACCATTTTCAATAACAATTACTGCTTTACCTGAAAACATAGTCTCTAAAAAATCTATTTTTATTTCCAAGTACTCAGTGATTATCATTAATATAGTTAATATACCAGCTGCTAGAAAGGTTACAAGAAGCCCCTTCCCAGATACAGGCTGAATGAGTAAAGATCCTAATCCTATCATTACAATAGTTTGGGAAATTGTCATTTGGGAAATGGATTTTCTTCCACCCACTCTTAAAATAAATGTGCCTACAATAAATATTAGTATTGATTGCCATATCCAATTTAAGTCCACATGCTCTCCTCCTTAAGCAAATATTAAACATTTTATATTATTTGCTAATAAGAATTTTTAATACACTGTAGTACGATTTATACTTCAAGTTGCATTTCCTTTTAGGTTTCTTTATACTTCCAACTATCTGATTTTTGTTATATATGAATTTTGTTTAATCCCATACCTACTAACTTCTCTATTTCTAAATATTACTCTTTGAGGGAATAATCCGAATAATTCTATCATCACCTATATTAGGATTACCTCTTCCATCTCTATTACTTGTTGTTAGGTAAATCGCTCCATCTTTCCCCTGAATAATCTCACGTAAGCGCCCATATCTATTCTTCAACCATGAATCTACGCTATTTACTTTCGTTCCTTTTCCATTTAATGAAATAGTAAGTAGTTGTTCTCCACGTAAAGTAGCAACTAGTAATTTTCCTTGCCACGGTCCTTGATCTACAAAGGCTATACCAGAAGGTGCCCACGTCTCTTCTTCACTGTGTATTAATGGTTTTTGCACTATAACTTCCTTAGAGTCTTCATTTCCTTGAACCAGAGGCCATCCATAATTAGCTCCTGGCTGTATAATATTTATTTCATCATGAGCAGTCTGCCCATGCTCGGAGGCATACAATATATTTCTTGAATTCCAAGCTAAACCCTGAGGATTTCTATGACCTAAGCTATAAACAGGTGAATTTACATTTGGATTATCTTCAGGAATACTACCATCTAATTCTATTCGCAGTATTTTCCCTGCTGTGCTTGTGATATTTTGTGCCAATGAAGAATTACCTGCATCACCCGTTGTAATATATAATTTTCCATCTGGCCCTATCTTTATCCTGCCTCCATTGTGAATCCTCCCACCAGGGATTTTATCAATAAGTACTCTGTCAATAGATGCCTTGTTATTATTTTCAATCAATCTCACAACACGATTGTGAACTTGATTACCTTCTGCATATGAATGCATAACATATATATAATGGTTTTGAGAATAATTTGGATCTAATGCAATTCCCATCAATCCCCCTTCTCCTTGGCTTACAAAGGGTGCACTAAATCTAATCAGTGGCTGTGGAAGAAGTTTGCCATCTTCAATAATTCTAACTGCTCCAGATCGCTCTGTAAAATATAATTTACCTTCATTGCTTATATCTATGGCCCAAGGTACAAATAAATTTTCAGCAACAACTTCAACTTCAAAGGGAAGTTCCCTTGAAATACCTCCCCTTGCTTTCACTCTAGATGGGTTATCTCCACCCAATATCATATTAGATAAAACATTGTAAATCTTTCTTTTCATGCCGCTATCCTCCAAACATAAATAAATCATATATCAATACACGCTTTATTTATATTATTAAGTATTTATGTTAATGTTCCATTTTCACATAAATAAAAAGAACCCTATTTCTAGAGTTCTTCCTTTAATCATTTCAATATGATGTATTTAAAATTACATTGCTCTTGACGGAAATACAGCATCTATTACACCAATAACTAAAGCTGCTAATATTGCACCTAGTAGAGATACCCTCATATTTGGCACTAAAAATTGTGCTACATATATTATTACAGCTGCAATAATAAAGCCTTTTATTCCTTTTCCAAAAGGTGATGCATCGACTCCCATGAATGCTTCTACGAAATAGTCTAATGCAGTTATTACAACTGCTGCAATTAGATATGACCATAGTCCATAAATACTAAATCCTGGAGTTAAAAATGATGTTATACCTAAAATAATTGCAACTAATATCAATCTTCCTGCCCATCTTAAAATACTATTTCCACTAGAATCTTCTTTTCTTACCTCATTATTATCTGGCATAAGAATTCCTCCTTTAATAGAAATTTTAATTTCTTAAAGGTATTATGCCCATAAATTCCAAAAATATAATCTCCTATATACATATGAAATTATTATACTTTTTATATTATCTATTTTCTTCAACTATCTTCTTATAGGCTTTTGTTTCTACAAAAATTTCGTCTTTTAGTGGATTAAGTTTATTTTTATGAATCTTATTAAACTGATAAATTACTAATGCTACATTTGCTATTAAAGATAATAAACTTAAAATAAAAAACGCTTTTGGATTATGTGTAGTAGCTACAGGTGCTATACGATCTGCAAAGGAAGGTACTGTCATAACAAACATAATCCATAGTGCAAGTGTCTGTGCACGATGCTGTAGCCATGCTCCTTTTTTGATAAAGAAAGCAGGTATGGTGCAAGAAAGTAACAGTGCCAAACCACAATAAAATGAATGATCTGCTATACAATTATATGTATAGGCAAAATTCCACAAATCATAAGCTATAATCCAAGGCCATATCATATCAGGCCATATCATATCCTTTGTTTTATCTTTAGAAATAAAAATACCAAACCATCCACAAATGGCAATAATGTTTAGTAATCCAGCTATACCATTCATGATATTCCATGATCCTGACATTACCCAAAGATTGTCTACATATGCTCCGTTCCATGCACCATATGTAAAGCATTGAAAATCACGAATAGCTGCTTCGAGAATATTAATTGCCAAAATAAGTGGTGGAAAGCATAATACCCACTTCTTTTTAGCAAGTGATGGAATATAGCGAATAGCCATAAACCCAAGGCACCCTGCCAGTGCTGAGTAAGTTTTTACCCAGTTAAACCAAGTACCTGTTCCATATTCATTTCCTGGAGCTGCAGTTGTTGGCCAAACAAAAATAGTTAAACCTATAGGAACAATTAAAAAAAGTATAATTCCACCCCATTTTGTTGAACGACCAAGCTCATTAAAAGCCATTAAGGCAAAAAGAATAAAAAGCCAAATAGCCCAACCTGTAAAATTCGTTGACTCATAAAAAAAGCCCATAATATTTCCCCCTAAAAATAACATTTGACATAATTCTATTATGTCTGTTCAAAACAAGCAAAGATATGTAAATATTTAAAGTTTAAATATCTTTATCTGTTATCTTAGTAATTATATTATATTTAGACTCTTTGGTCAAATATTTTAAAGGTCCCCAAAACCCCCATGAATAGCACAACTATTTAAATAGTTTTATATTTAAATAGTTCCCTATATAACTATTTTCCTGTTTAAATATTTGTATAGATATATAATTTTATATACTCCTATTTCTCTATAGATCTAGTTTTATATTTCACTATAATAATGTAAATGCTCAACACTATTACTCATAACTATTTTCCATTTTCCTTCTATATGCTCAATTTTGTGCATTCCAGTAGTTGATGTTTTAGATAATTTAGGTGACTTATTTGTCCATTTCATATTATTTAATATATAGTATAAAACATTTATTACTCCACCATGAGTAAGAATCATTACATTGTCTTCTTCCATTCCCGTTGAAATATTGTTGCAAAGTTCTAAAAAAGCACTTTGTATTCTATTGTAAAACTCACTAGGACTTTCTCCATTTGGATATCTCTCACTCATCTCTAGTGTATTAAAAAAGAGTCCAGGATATTTTATTAATGCATCCTTGTTATCCATTCCTGCCAGAACTCCATTATTTATTTCTCTCCAATCACTACAATACTTTACTGGTATATTTAATTTGCTTTCAATCTCCTTAGCTGTTTCAACAGCTCGTCTTAAATCACTGCTTATAATTTTATTAATGGTGTACTTTTCTTTATTATCACTTAAATAATTTGCTAATAATTTGGCTTGTTCCATGCCCTCCTCTATTAAACCCAAGTCACTCCATCCACCTCTATAATTTTCATTGTCCATACCATGTCTAACTATATATATAACCAATTTACCACTCACTCCTTCCTAGTATTATAATAAATCTTCTAAATTTTTGTTCACACTCGTAAAAAAATACCTATATTATGAGTACTTTTCATTAATTACTTATTATTATCAATTATTTTTTGCAATACTGGATCTGAACCAATAATGTAATCTTCAATACTTAATTCCACTTCATAATCTGGATTTAAGGTATCTCCATTTATATTTGAACTAAAATATTTCGTTGAATATGATATATTTAATTTTGAGTTTGGTAAAACCATATTCTGAATATCTCCATAGTGGCTTGGTTTTCCACCAGTTGGTTCCCCATATAATTTAGCCTCTAACTTTTCTTTGAACTGTAATGCATATAAAATACCTGAGGAAAAAGTTTCTCTTCCTATAATCACATCAACATTTTCCACTAATTTTGATGTTTTTAGCTGACTGAGCATATTATACAAATCGTTACCATGAAAATATGTCCCCCCACTATTATTTCGAAGATCAACTGCTATAGTTTTCACTTTATTTTCTTGTGCTATTTTCTCAATGTTTTTTAATTCCTTTTTATTAAAAATTATTGGACATTTATTTAATTTGCAGTATATTAATTTTTCTTCCTTTAAGTAGGTACCTGTTAAGTCTGCTTTCTGATTTTGTAAGTAAAGTGGTTTATTACTTAATTCCCCTATTAAATTCATATATTTTATATCTGTATTTCTTTTTATTTTTATCTCCTTTAAAACTTCATTGCCTTTATTATCTAAAAGATTTAGTGACACAGTATCATTTTCTACACCACTAAAATGCTCTAATATTTTTGAGTCTTCAATATAATCACTAAATCTAGCTTTAATTAAGCTTTCATTTTCATGGGGTATAAGCACTGCTACCATGTTTATATAATCTTTAATTGGAGTATTATTTATTTTCAAAACCTTAAATCCTAATAAGTCTTTATACTCATAATCACTGCTAATTATATATATCCCATCTTTAAACCAATAAAATTTTAAAGGTAGCAATTTGTTAGATTTAAAATTAGCAATATTCGTATGCGAATCACCAATGACTCCCATAATTTTCATAAGTTGTACCTGTATTTCCTTTGAGTTTAAAGAATTTACATTAGCATCTAGTTCCCTCAATAATGAATTAAACTCTTCTTCTGTTTCATTAAAATACAAATTTGCATGTTTCTTAGGTAACTTTTCTTGAAGATATTTTATATCCTCTCTCCACTGTTCTTTAGAAATATTTTCATTTTTAACACTTACATTCACAAATCTACTAATTACAACAATTATTAAAAATATAATTAACCTGAATTATTCATAGAAAA
>NZ_DJBA01000042.1:0-11831 GCF_002435615.1 Clostridium sp. UBA5988
TCATTACTTGTAAAGTGGTGTTCTTTAATCCTATCATGTAGAATATATCTTTTCAATTCTAATAATGCAAAATAATTCATTGTGTATTTATACCCAATAAAAACTCTATTGATGCTAAGAAATTTGATTACTATATTAAAATTATATATGTAGATTATATATAGATATATGATAACCTATTTATCTATGATATTAGTAAATTATATAAATTTCATGTATAATATCATATATATAATAATTATAATATAGCATATTACATATAACTATATAGATAGTAATTTTTCAAATAACTATATAGATAGCAATTTAAAATAACTATCTATAGATAACTATTTTACTTATAACTATCTGAATAGTTATTTGCTAAGAAGGAGATAATCATGAGCGGAACTTGTGAAATAAGTGCTGATATAATTGAAAAGGATTTAAAATACCTAGAACTTCTTTCTCATAATTTTCCTACAATATCAGATGCTTGTACTGAAATTATAAACTTGGAGGCAATATTAAATTTACCTAAAGGTACGGAGCACTTTTTGACGGATCTTCATGGTGAGCATGAAGCTTTCCAACATGTACTTAAAAATGCTTCAGGTGTAATAAAAAGAAAGGTTAATGATATCTTTGGTAATACCCTTAGAGAATCTGAAAAAAAAGCTTTATGCACTCTTATATATTACCCTGAACAGTATATAGATATTGCCCTTGCTAAAGAAGATGATCCCGATGATTGGTATAAGATTACTCTGAATCAATTGATTCAGGTATGTAGAAATGTATCTTCTAAATATACTCGTTCTAAGGTTAGAAAGGCTCTTCCTGCAGACTTTTCCTATATTATAGAGGAGCTACTTCATGAATCTGAAGCGAGACCAAATAAGCAAGATTATTTTAATGGAATATTAGATACTATTATTTCCATTGGTAGAGCTAGCGATTTTATAACTGCAATTTGTAATGTTATTCAAAGGTTGACTATAGATTCTCTTCACATAGTGGGTGATATCTATGATAGAGGTCCTGGAGCTCACATAATTATGGATATTCTATGTAATTATCATTCCTATGATATTCAATGGGGAAATCATGATATACTTTGGATGGGTGCAGCAGCTGGAAATCATAGTTGCATATGTAATGTTATTAGAATTTGTACTAGATATGCTAATCTAGAAACCTTAGAGGATGGCTATGGTATAAATATTTTACCTCTAGCTCGTTTTGCTATGGATGTATATTCTAATGATCCATGTAAATCCTTTAAACCAAAGGTTACTAATGATTACTTTAAAGAAAAAGACTTAAAACTTATGGCTCAAATGCATAAGGCAATTTCTATTATACAGTTTAAATTAGAAGGTGAAATTATTAAAAGACATCCTGAATTTAACATGGATGATAGAAGACTTCTTGATAAAATTAATTATGAAAAAGGAACAATTGTTATAGGTGGTAAGGAATATGTATTAAATGATACTAACTTCCCTACTATAGATATTAATAATCCTTATAAATTGACAGATGAAGAAAAAGAATTAATGTCTAAGCTTCATAGTTCTTTCTTAAATAGTGAAAAACTTGAGAAACATGTTAGATGTCTTTACTCTAAGGGTAGCCTTTATTTAAAGAGCAATTCTAATCTTTTATATCATGCCTCCATTCCTTTAAATGAAGATGGCACTTTTAAGAATGTTAAGCTTGGAAACAAGGAATTCTGCGGTAAAGAATATTTAGATAGGGTAGATAGAATTACTAGAGAAGCATATTTTAATGAATGTGATAGCAAAAATGCTCATTATGCCTTAGATTACATGTGGTATTTATGGTGTGGCCCTGATTCACCTCTCTTTGGTAAGGATAAAATGGCTACCTTTGAAAGATATTTTATAAATGATAAGATTACTCATAAGGAAAATAAATGCCCTTACTTCAATCTTAGAGATAATGAAGAGGTTTGTAATAATATATTATTAGAATTTGGTCTTTCTCCTAAACATTCTCATATAATTAATGGACACGTACCTGTTAAAACTATTAAAGGTGAAAATCCTATAAAGGCTAATGGGAAACTTTTAGTTATAGATGGGGGATTTTCTAAGGCTTACCAACCTGAGACAGGCATTGCAGGCTATACTTTAATTTATAATTCCTATGGCCTTCAATTAGTTCAGCATGAGCCTTTTGAATCAACTCAAACAGCCATTGATGAGGGGAAAGATATCATATCTACCAACTTCATTTTAGAATTTAACTCTAGAAGGCTAAAGGTTAGGGATACTGATATAGGTAAAGAATTAATAAGTCAAATTCATTACCTTCAAATGCTTTTAAATGCCTATAGAAAAGGGATCATTAAGGAAAGAAAATAATTAAAATACGTCCTATAAACTTCACGTTTATAGGACGTATTTTTATAATATTATAATTAGGGGATAATTATAAGTATTAACTTTATTATTCTACTACTAAAGTAGCTTGCATTGTTTGACCCTTTCTTACGAATTCTATAGGAATACTATCTCCATCACTGTAAGCTTCTTTTTCCTTGTTTAATTCTTCAACGGTCTTAACATTTTTCTTACCTATTTTAGTAATTACATCTCCAGGTTGTAATCCTCCCTTTTGTGCTATACTAAAATCTTCAATACTTTGAATATATATACCTACAGGTAAATTATATTGTTTTGATAAATCTTCTGTTATATTTCTAACTGCTATACCAAACTTTATTTTTTGTTTTACTAAGGCATCTAATTTTTCAGTGGCATCATTTATTGGAATTGCAAAACCTATTCCCTCTACTCCAGTAGAGCCTATCTTAGCTGTATTTATACCTATAACTTCACCTTGAGAATTTATTAATGGCCCTCCACTATTCCCTGGATTTATAGCAGTATCTGTTTGGATAAGGTTCATTTTCTCTCCACCTTCAGTTAAAGCTACGCCTCTATTAACAGCACTTATAATTCCTGTTGTTACAGAGCCTAGATATTCTTTTCCAAGAGGATTTCCTATGGCTATAACTTGTTCTCCTGCTTGAAGACTATCAGAATCTCCTAGTTCTACTTTACCTGGCATTTCAACATCATCAGTGATCTTAACAACTGCTAAATCTGCATCTTCCTGATAGTTTACAACCTTAGCACTTACCTCTTTACCTGTGCTAAATATAACTTTAACTTGACTAGCATTTTTAACTACATGATAGTTTGTAAGTACATAACCATCATCTGAAAAAATAAATCCTGAGCCAATGCCTTCTTGCTCTCCCATATCAAATCCAAATACATTAGTTGAAACTGAAGTGGTTGATACACCAACTACAGCTGGAGAAACCTTTGCTACAACTTCTGGTATATTCATACTGCTTATAGGATTAATATTTGTTGTTGTTCCACTGTTATTTGTTTTTGTTTTAGCTTCCTTAATTGCTGATTGTATAGTGCTTCTCATAGCTCCATAAGTAACACCTGTACCAATTGCTCCTCCTAATATAGAACATATTAGAGCTATAGCTATATAAGATTTAGCTGAACCTTTACCTTTATTCTTTTTATTTTTCTTCTTTTTTTCTTCTTCTTGCCATGATGAAGTATTAACTTCATTGAATTTTAGGTCATCATTTGTTGTATATTCTACATCTTGAATCACAGTGTAGTTTATATTGTCACTAGTATTATTGTCATTATTATCTTTATTAATACCGGTATTTTCATTTAAGTTATTATTGCTATTAATTTGATTATTATTTAATTCATTATTGTTTATATCTTTATCCATATTAAATTTTCCCCCTTATTAAAAGTTAATTTGTTTACTATTCTTATCTATATATATTATTATCAACACTTATGTGTCAGTTAAGTGACTAAAATATGAATGAATTCTTAAATGTCCTTAAAGGATTAAAATTTGAAAAGATCCTATATGTAAATATAATATTCTAAAAAACTACTAAAGCCTTATAGCTTCAGTAGTTTCCTATGTGAACCCTAAATTAACTTAGAGGAAGAATAAATTCTTCCTCTAAGAAATATTAATATAATCTTTTCTTAGCATAGTCTCCGTAATCATTACCATGATCACTCATGTCTACTTCATCTATAATGGAATCAAGATCAACTTCACTTTCGCTTTTTATATCTTCATTTAAATCATCAAAAGCAATTTCTTCACTAGTCTCCATATTGTAATTTCTTCGACTTCTTGTCTTTGCTGCTTCTATCTCAGCTTCTCTTACATTTTCCCAAACTGAATCAGACATAGGGGTTATGCTTCTAAAATCACCAAAATAGTTATGTGCATCTGGTGGATATATTGGTCTCGATTTATCATTACTCATATTATATCGCCCTCCTCAATCACTTTACTATAGTGTGTATTAAGGAGTTAATTTTTATGTATGAGTATTGTAAATCTTAGAATTTTTTATTTTTCTGCATAAAGAGTTATTATCTTAACTATAGTTTCTACTGCCTTTTCCATAGAATCTACAGGAATGAACTCAAATTTTCCGTGGAAGTTATGTCCACCTGTAAATATGTTTGGTGTTGGAAGTCCCATGAAGGATAATCTTGCTCCATCAGTACCTCCTCTTATAGGAACTATAATTGGCTCGATATCAAGAGCTTTCATTGCTTCAACAGCTGTGTCTACTACATGAATTACAGGTTCTACTTTTTCTTTCATGTTGTAGTATTGATCTTTTACTGAAATTTCTATAGTTCCTGCACCATATTTTTTATTAAGAAGTTCTACTATTTCTTTAATTAATGTTTTCTTTTCTTCAAAGGTATTTCTAAAGAAATCTCTTATGATATAAGACATAGTAGTCTTTTCTACAGTTCCTACCATATCGCAAAGCATGAAGAAGCCTTCATATCCTTCTGTGTATTCTGGTCTTGCATTAACAGGTAATAATCCATTTAACTCCATAGCTATTTGCTGAGCATTTACCATTTTATTTTTAGCACTTCCTGGATGAACATTTCTTCCGTTAATAACTATTTCCACACCAGCAGCATTGAAGTTCTCATATTCGATTTCTCCAACAGCTCCCCCATCTACAGTGTAAGCAAAGTCTGCTGCAAATTTTTCTACATCAAAGTGATCTGCTCCTTCTCCAATTTCTTCATCTGGAGTAAATCCAACTTTAATAGTCCCATGTTTTATATCTGGATTTGCAATTAAATATTCCATAGCAGTAACAATTTCTGATATACCAGCTTTGTCGTCTGCCCCTAATAAAGTAGTTCCATCTGTTGTGATAAGAGTTTTTCCTATATAGTCGTTTAATTCAGGAAAATCTTCTGGAGATAAAACTGTATTTGCATTTAATTTAATATCTCCACCTTCATAATTCACCATTTGAGGCTTAACATCTTTACCTGAATAATCCGGAGCAGTATCCATATGAGATATGAACCCAATAGTTGGTATTTTTTTATCTGTATTAGCAGGCAATGTAGCCATTACGTAATTGTTTTCATCAATAGTAACATCACTCATGCCGATTCTTTTTAATTCTTCAAATAAAACTTCACCTAAAACTCTTTGGCTAGCAGTACTTGGAGTTGTTCCCGTAGAATCACTTGATTGTGTATCATACTTAGCATATCCTAAAAATCTTTCTATAACTTTTGACATAATATCGCCGCCTTTTTAAAATTTTATAAATATTTTATATTGTTTATCATATTTATTTTGTCCCATAACCCTAGTATATAAAACTCTAATTTTTTTTACAAGTTAATAAATTGTATATATCTACTATTTTTCAATTTTATTTGTTATAATAATCATGAACAAGCTATGTCTATTACATGCTAACATAATGTATTATATTGAATAAATTTAATTTAATACAATACATTCTAATTTATAAAAGACAAAATTTAGTTATAAGTAATTGGAGGGTAAGATAATATGTTAGATTTTAATAAAGCCTTAAGCTTTGAGGAGTATGTAGAAAAACAACATGCCAAATATGGAAATATCCAAGATAAGACCTATGCAGACACTGAACTTTCTAGTGATACTAAGGAACAAATAAAAAAACTAGACAAGGTTGTTCATGCTGCAATATTTACAGAAGGTTTTTGCCCTGATTGTATCGTAACTATTCCTTTCGTACAAAAACTTTCAGAAGAAAACCAAAACTTAAAGGTTCATTTATTTCCTAGAACAGGTTACGAAGGCTTTCTTGAAGAAGCAGTAGGCTGCAAAAGTATTCCTGCAGTAATCACTTTTACTGAAGAAATGGATCCTAAGGGTGCCTATGTAGAAATGCCTAAGGAGTTATTTAATAAACTTCCTGTAATCTCTAATGATGAGAGAAAAGTTCTTGTTGCAGAATATAGATCCGGAAAATACAATGATTTAATAGAAAAAGACCTTTTAGATATAATACTTTAATTTTGTATTGCATTTTAAAACTCATTCCTATATTTATTCATATATGGATGAGTTTTTTGTATTAATATTATATATGTTAATTATTAATGGGGTGATATTATGGGTTATAAAATAGAAATAATAACAAAGGATAAAATAAAAACTTCTAATTGGAGTGGGGGAACTACCAATGAAATATATATTTATCCTAAAGACTCTAATTACAAAGATTTAAACTTTAAATGGAGAATTAGTTCTGCCACTGTAGAGTTAGAACACTCCACCTTCACTAATCTTCCAAAAGTTTATAGATATATAACAACTTTGGAGGGTTCCATGGATCTTTGTCACAATAAAGGTCCTCTAATTCACTTAGAACCTTTTGAAGTTCATGGATTTTCTGGAGATGTAAACACAGAAAGCTTTGGTACTGTTACAGACTTTAATTTAATGATAGGACCTGGATGTTATGGGGTAATGAAAACCATATGTTTAGGGGATGGTTTACCTTTGAAACTTAGTATAAATGAGTTATCTTATAATTGTGAAGTTTATAGTAATATATTTTACTCTCCTCATGAAATTTTAACTGTGAAAATTGATAATAAAGTTATTACCCTGGATGTTGGAGAAGCCCTCATCGTTGATGAATTCACAAAGAATACCATACCCAAACTAGAACTTTCATCTCAAAATAAATGTAATCTAATACATGTGAAAGTAGGCATTTTAAAATAATAATTAAAAAGGACTATGAAGAAATATATACTTTCTCACAGTCCTTGATTATTTTATATTACTTTTAAATCCTATCCAGTAAATACTATATTACTATAAACATAATATTTTATTTATTTTATTCTTACCTAAGAAATTGCATCAGAGTTTTTATTAACTCTATATAGTTGAAGGTTATCATCTACATTTACTATAACTGCATTATCTGTATTAGGAACACTTGCTACTACTGTATAAGGAGCATATATTGCTCTTCCACGAGCTGCTTTAGCATCTATAGCACCACTAAATAAATTAGTATCTGCTGCAACTTCCCCTACTATGATAGTCATAACAAAGTTATTTTCACTCATTGTTATACCTTTAATTTCCCAAGTGTTAATTTCAGGGACATTTTCTGTAAACATCAATTGGATTTGTCCTAACTTAACATAGCCATTTATATTTTCTGGTATTGTTATTGTTAGCTTCTTATTGTTTATATCATCTCTAACAACATTTATACTATATGATGGTGGTATTTCAGGTACATTAGCATATTCTGTTGATATTGGCTTATTAAATTTTAAAATTAGCTCATATCCATCTTGAGTCATAGAAACTTGAGGTACATATTTCCATTCAAATTCATTAACTGTTAAAATTTCAACTTGTTCATCTTGGAATTGAGCAACCTTATGGTTCTCAACATCAAAAGTATTAAATGGTTTAAATGGAGGATTATTTACAGTATTAACAAACATATAATTAATAACTCCTTCATTTATCTCACTTTGTAATAAGGCAACTGTTAATTGGATAGTATTAGTTCTTAAATCACCAATTGAAGGCGCTATTAAGCTACTTAATACTGGTACACTATGCTTCAAATTTTGACTATCTTTATAATATACTGCAAAATCATGAGTCTCAGTGCTTTGAATATTTTTTGCAAATTTCAACTCAAGTACTGCTGTTTGATATAATACTCCATTATTTAAAACATCATCATGATTTATTGCTAACAAACTAATACCTTCAATGGTTGTTGGAATTTGATTATCGGCATTTATTTTGCCCACATTACCTACATCAGAGCTTCTCAAAATAGGTTTTCCAAATATATCTTTAGTAATTGTAGCTGTATCTTCTTGTTTTACAATTAACTGAATAGTATCTCCACTATTGAAAGTTCCTTGTGGGAATGTAAATATTATATCAGTAAAAGTATTTGGACTTAATACAGCTGTTACAACATCTACTGGTTCACTTCCTCCGTTAATTATTACTTGAAAATCTGTAGCACTTACATTATAGAATAAGTTATTCTCTATTGTTGGACCTAATATACTGCTATTTAAGTGATATTCTAATTTAGTATCAGAGGTTACTATAGCAGTACCATTTTGTATATCTAATTGATTAACAAGATAGTCTATTTTACCAGGTGTACATAATGGATATATATTTCCAGATTCGCTAGTTACATAATTTAATTCAGGACCATTAGTATATCCTATAAATATTTTATATTTATCAATATCAAAATCTGGAATTCCAGGTGGTGTTGTAGTTGGAAGTGTATACCTAATCCATCTATTTTCAAAAATTTGTTCTGTAATTGTTGTAGCATCTAGAAAATAAGAATTAATAATACCTGGTGACTCCTCATAGGTTAACCTATAATTACCTTGTCTCAAAGCAGAAGTTGCTGAACCAGGCATAACATTCATAGGTTGTTTAAACATTATAATAAATCCATTATCCTTATCATCTAATGTTGGTGGTAAATCAACTGGTTTAGTTGCTATTATCATGTCAATTTCTGGAGAAGTATAATCAATAATATCTAACTTTAACTGTTTTGTTGCAATATTAACCCCTGTGATATCTTTAATATTTTCAAGGGCAGTTATAAAGTATTCTCCTGTTGGTAATACTGAATTTATCGTTATTTTAAATTCATATCCAGCTGGATCACCTATTGGTACTATTGATTCTATTGGAATTGGCAATCCTAATTCACCCTTTTGCAAGACATAATTTGAAGGGTTAGTAGCAGAGTTGTCATTAATATTACTATCACGTTCCATAGGTTCATTAAAAACTGCAATTATTCTTGTTTTATCACCTGAATTATCCCCATCTTGATATGCATCTTCAAAAACTGGATTAGTAAGTGGTACTTCTATAGTTCTTTGAACCTCTAAAGTGTCTAATCCAGAAGCATCTAACACTGTACCTACTTTTATTGTGCACTCAGGTATATTCAACAAATTACTTATATCGTCAGTATTCAACAAATACGATAGTTTATTAAACCCATTTCCTACTCTGCTTACTCTTTGGATATCAAGATTAACAGTAGTTGAAGGTAAAATTTCTTTACTTATAGTAAAATAATCAGTTGGTAACTCCTCAATGCCATTTGTTCTTATACATACACTATCCTCAAAGGTAACTTCTATTTCATGATTGGAATTTGCCTTTATATCAGTTATTGTAGTAGCAATACTATTTCTACTACAAGAGAAAGCCTTTTCAAAAACTGCTATAGGTCTATTACTAAAATCAGTTAATCTTTTAGTATTATCTTGGTGTTTTGTAAAGTTTATACTTATTTTGTTCACTGAACCAGTATTAAAGTTTGTGGAATTACATTGAATTTCTATTCTTCTTTTATCTTCACTCACAGTGGCTGTAAATGGATGAACTTTAGTTTCTGTTGGACCTGTAGTATAGATTCTTTCTATGTCAATATTACCTAACCATACATTTTCATTTTCTCCCATATTAGTATCCAGTCCAGTATAAAGCATATAAAAGTTATTTAGTTCTGTATACTGTGGTTCCTGTACAGTATTCTTTACTATTGCGTCTAAATTTTTAACAGGATAATCAAATTCTATTGCAATTATTCTAGTTCCAATACTTTTTACTGTGCAGTTATTTTCATTCATCATAGTAAAATTTTGAAAGTCAAAACTATAAATATCTGTAAAACTATCTGTTTCATTAAAAACTGTAATACTATACGGTGTATTAGATTTAAAAAGATTATTACTATCATTTATATCTCCACTTATAATAACCGTCTTTAAATTAGGATTCTCTGCAGTACTCTTTGATGGATCTTTTAGATTTAACTTATCTACTATTTTAGTATTTATTTCTTTAGGTGTATTAATTGGATCTGAATTTAATTCTGTTACTTTCACCGATATATCATCAGTAAAAGGTACGCTTAATTCTAAGTCAATACTAAAGGGATTAAATTTCCCAATGTTTACTATTTGTAATTGTTCGCTCATAAACAAACCTCCCATTAAACTTTCCATTGTTATAAAATCATCGCTTTCGTTTATAAAACTTAGGATTGTATCATCTTTATCTATATTAAAAGTGAGGATTTTAGTAAAGTTCACTTCTTTATTTATTGGTATATTAATACAATAAAAAAGACTATTATTTATATATAATGCTAAAGTATCCCCTTTATTTTCCTTAGATATATTAAATGTCAACTGCAAATCATAACTTCCTTTTTTTAGAGTTATTTTATTATCTATTACAGTAGCACCATCAATATAAATATTAAAATTTTCATCATATATTGGTAATAGGTCAAAACTATCAATTATCATCCTTATATAATCCCTCACTTCATTTATATAATATTCTATGAAACACATTATTAATTTGTGCACTACTATGTTCTATGTATAAATATATTTAATCTTTATAAAAATTTTAACTCTTGTTTATATATTATTACTTTGATTATGTATTTTTAAGAACTATAAAGTGAGAAGTACATAATATAATTAGTAGGGAGTGAATATAAAATTGAGAAAAATAATCCTAAATAATAGTGTTATTAAGAATAATTTTCACGTGAAAACTAATTCTACTTTAAGTGTTATTAATAATAATAGTAACTTTAACCTTACCTACAGTAGCAATGGACCAATCATCCAACAAAAATTAATAGAATTAAATGGTGAATATTTAGCCCCTATAGAAATAAAATCTTCCGCGATAATAAAAATAAATGATGACTGTATATGTGAAAAAATAATTATAGATTCTATAGAAAATCCTTCAATTTACTTTATAGGAGATATATCTAGAGTTAGGATACTAGAAATAAAATGTTCTTGTAATATAACCTCGCCTTCTACAAGTGAATTTAAGGGATTTGCGTTTTCTCCAATAATTGATATAAATATTAATAATAGTATTCAAAGAAGTCTAATTTCATTCACTGGCAATATGTCAACATCAACTATCAATGTTAATTCATTTACTAAATTAATGTTAAATGGTAAATTTAATTACCTGAATATTATACCTGAACTAGAAAATATAGAGCTAAGATTATGTGGAGACACTAAGATTAATAGTATTGATATACGCTCTAATACCTTAGTAACCAGTAAAAAAGAAAGCTTTGATAAATTGAAAGACCCTGAACAAACTCCAGGTAAAGGTCATGATATGTTATTAGTTGATAAAACATCTTATATTTTAAATTTTATAAATGGTAAGTGCGTCTTATCTATAAATATATCTGAACCTGGTGACTATAGCATAACTTCAAGTCTCTATTTAGATAATGATGACATCCTAATAGGTGAAAATGATGTGCATGTATCCAGCTAAGGTTGAGTGTACTTAATTATGGTATAAAATTTATATCATAATCCTGAATTATTCATAGA
>NZ_DJBA01000041.1:0-9293 GCF_002435615.1 Clostridium sp. UBA5988
AAATTAAAGCTAGTCTCTAATTCTAGGAGCACTGCCCAATGAAAGAAGAATATTTTTTATTCTTCTTTTTTTTGCATAATCAGCATTTATGCTGAGCCGTTAGGCTGAAAGAATTTAGATTCCCCACCGGGGCTTGAATTTATTTTAAGCAATTATAATACAGAATATAATAAACAATCACCATGTAGAATATAATATTAGTAATAAATCAGAGACTACATTAATTACATGTAGTTTATGTAAAACCATCGCCATGACAAGGGCTTTGTGCCTTGTACACCATTTAAGTCCTTGTTGCAATAAATATAAATCTAAAGGAGTGTAAAGAATGGACAATCCTCAATCTATAAAAGAGGAGTTTAATACCCTTATAAATTCTATTACTAATGAAATTTTTAAAAATGTCTTATATAAAAATGTAAATGATTTAAACAATAAAATGATAGATGTAAGTGGAAGTATTAAAGAAAACCTAGAGGGTATCAATAAGTCAGTTAATCATTTGTCTCAACTAGATCATAAGATTACACCTACTGCAGTATCTATAGAAAATGCAGCTAAGAATATCAATGAAAATGTAGACAAGTTAAATACTTATGTTATAGAAATAGTTTCGAAAAATAAAGAAGATCTCTTTAATTCCATAAAGTTAACTATTGGAAATTCATTAAGAAGTTTTCAAAATAAGTTATTAGTTTTACTTGGCGGAAATATAGTATTAAGTTTAATTATTTTAATTTTATTAATAATAAAGAGGTAATAATGGGAGAAGAATTATTATATGAAAATTACACACTGCTATTAAATTCAGTAATGTTAAGAAAATTAGATAACAATAAGAAAGCTATAATGAATTTTAAAAATTCTATAATAACACAAGTAAATGATATACTTACCGTTGCACCTTTCCAGAGTAGAAAAAATATATTCTCAACCTTTGATTTTCAAAATAACTATAATACTTTATTAAACTTTCATCTTAAAGAAAAAAAGGTTGATTTAAATTTAATAGGTTCAAAATTATTGATTACGGATTTCATAAACATGTTATATGATAAATTTAACTTTCCCTATTATCATATTATAAGAGATAAATTAATTATAACTAATAATCCTTCACCAAGCTTAGTGAGGATTAATAAATTAAATCATAATTTTAACAATGTAGAACTTGAAAGATACATTTCTAATTTACTATTAGATCAACTTCAGAATAAAGATGATATAGCCCATAAAATCCAGCATATATATATTAATAGCGTGGATAAAAAAATCTTCAATTTAGTTAATATAACAGGTTATTTTAGTAACTTTGAAGAAAAGATTCCCTCAGTAAACTTTGTCTTTGTTAATAAAGATAGCTATGAAGAAAATAACACATATATTGAAAACTTAAAAGAAAATAATTATATCTTTGCCAGTGGTACAGAAGACTTCATAAGTTCCATATCAAAGAAGGATAGGTTAATTAGATTAAGAGATATAAATTTTATTCACATTGAATCTTTAATTACCACAATTTATGTAGCTAAAAATAATGAATCTTTTCAAAATGAAAAATATAACCTAGAAAAAGCCATACCTCCTGGATTAATACTGTTTTTACCTGCTGTATGGTTTTATATTAATTTTATCATAGGATCTAATAAAACTTTAAGACAGAAATATGAAAGTAACATAGAGGAATTTATAAGTAAAGCTGCCTATGCCACCTTGGATATTAATAGTCATATTATTAGTAATATCTATGAACAAGCTCTTAGAAGGGCAGAGGGAAATTATAGTTCAACCTATGGAAACCCTAAAGATCAAGAAAGATTTATTAAGAAGGTTAATCTAATTGAAAATGTGGATTTAAGCTATAAATCCATAAATAGCATCATGGCTATAGTAAGTGGAGATGATAAATTTGGCCTATAGTAACAAATTTCTTAAAAGTATACCAAAGGGTATGTATGAAGAGGTAATAAATAAATGTAATGAGTTTTACAATGAATTGATAGATTATCAATGGGATATTAGAGGCCTAAGAAAGGGATTTTGGACAAAAAAGCTGTCATGTTTATATAAAAATACCTATGAATTTAGATTGAATATTGGTGATCGTATTATTTTTTCCTATCTTCATGATGGAGAAGAAGATAATTATAATAAAATTTTATTTTTATTCTACAAAAAACATAATGATGTAAATAAATCTATTAAACATTTAAATTCTATGAATATAGAAATAGATAAAAGTTACATTAAACCAATGGAACATGGTGAAATTTTAGAGGATAAAATAGAATATAATAAATATGAAAAAATTGTTTATTCATATCTTGATTTACAAACCTTAGAGTTTGGAATGGAAAACATAATTAATTATGATAAATATAATGAAATATTAAATAAAGAGTATGAAGACAAATATCTTTATAGAATGAATCACAGTCAAAAGGAAGCTATTGTTGCAAGTAATGGAAAAGCATTTATTTTAACAGGATCAGCAGGCAGTGGTAAAACCACAGTTAGTTTTTATAAACTTTTAAGTTTATTAGATAAATGTGAAAGGATTGCTTATATCACCTACACTAAAGAGTTAAAGGATAAAATGGAAGAGGATTTTAAAAATATAACCATTGAAAAGTATCATAATAAGGTAGATTTTATTACCTTAGAAAATTTGTTCAATGATTATACTAAAGAAGACTCCTTCAATAAAGCTCCTAGACTAAAGCTAATAACATATAATGTATTTAAAAATTGGTATGAGGATTTAAAAATATTTGATAATAATTTTAAAAGTAAATATGACAAGGAAATAAAAGAAAAATATGATTCCTTTGATGTATATAGTGAAATTAGAGGCCAAATTAAAGGGGGAATGGGTAAGGATTTCGTCAGAGCCATGAAAGGTAAAGATCAAGTTAAAGATATTTTATCAAAGAAACTTTACTTAGATTTGCCAGAGGATTACTCTTATTTTAATAAAGATGCCAGAAAGATTATTTATAAGTTTGCAGAGGAATATTATGATAAATTATTCCTGGTAGAACAGCTTAAAAAGGACTATATAGACGATAACAATGAATGCTATAAATTATTGAAAAAGAATACTTTGGAGAATAAGTATGATTATATAATTATAGATGAAGCTCAAGATTTTACGGATTTACAACTTTATACTTTTATGGACTTAGTTGAAGATAAAAACAATGTATTTATATCAGGAGACAGTAATCAAATAGTCAACTCTACCTTTTACTCTGATGAAAGAATTAATAGTTTGTTTTACTCTTTGGGAATAAAGCCTGTTAGAAAGGATTTAAGAGTAAATTATAGAAATCAACAGCAGATTCTTAATTTAGCTAATGGATTGGAAGAAATAAGATGTAAAAAGCTTGGTAGGTTTGGGAAGATCCATGAAAAGGAAGAAGCTATAGAGAGGGGAAATTTTCCTGTTTTCTGTAATATTAATTCAGATGAGTTAGATAAATTTTTCAATATAGCCACTGAAAAAAGTTACATTACAGTATTAGTTAGTAGTGACAAGGATAAAAATCTATTGAGAGATAAATATAGTGAATTAGATATATTTGAGGTAAGGGAATTTAAGGGCTTAGAGCAAAGATATATTATCTGCTATAATTTAGTTTCTTCAAATTTAAAGTATTTTAATAACATATTTAAGGAAGGTTATTGGGACAAAACCAATATATATAGTCAAAAATATAGATACTATTTCAATTTATTATATGTAGCTATTACTAGAGCAAAAGAAAATATATGTTTTATTGAAAGGGAAGATGTAAAGGGTGTATATAAGCAATTTAAGGATTTCATAAAAGAAGTCAATGTATTTTCTGAAGAAGAACTTCATTTATTAGAAGCCTCAAGTATAGAAGAATACTTAGTTAATGCTAGAACCTATGAGAAAAACCATAAATATGAACAAGCTGCTAATAATTATAAAAAGGCTGGAACATGTTATAAAAATGACTATTATAGAGTGTTGAGTCTTAAGGAATATGAAGAAGGAAAATATAAAGAGGCTTTTAATATGATTTTAAAAAATATATCAGATGACTATGAATATGAGAATATTACAAAGGATGACTTATCCTTTAACATGTTAAGAGAATTTAACACTTTAGAAGATAAATTAAATGGAATTGTAAAGTTAAAGAATCCAATAAAATATTTCTATAAATTAATAGAAAAATATTCATTTACAGAAATACTAGAAAACCATAAGCCTTATAAATCTTATAATAATGAAGTACTGGAGTTATTAACTGTATATTTACTGCAAAAGCTACAAGATAAATCTTATGAATTGAAAATATCCAATTACTATTATGAAGAGTTGCTGGAGGTACTAAAAAATGAATCAAAAAAGTTTAATAGAAGAATTAACTAAAATTAATAATAACTTGGAATATATCTCAGATTTATCTAATAATGCTGAAAACTTAAAAGGTATTACTAACAACTTAATTGAAATACTATCATCTATAGATAGTACCTTTAATGAAAACCAAATAGCATTAAAAACAGATAAATTTACTGAGGAATGTATAAGGTTTTATAATGATATACACCATAAGGTTGAAGGTTTGGAAGATGTATGTAACAGATACTATAATTTAAATGCTACTCTAAAAGATAGCCTTAAAAGTAGTATTGTAAATGAGCAGATAAGTTTAAAAACAGTAGAAGAAATTTCTAAACATATAAGTAATAATATAAGTAATTTTAATAAACACATAAGTGAAAGTAGACAACTTCAAAGTAATCTTAATTCATTTATAGATTCCCAAGGTGACATTAAGTCTCTATTAAAAAGAATAGAGGTTAAAATAAATGAGGTAAATAGTGCCTACACTGATGTTGACTTAGATACTATTTCTAATAGACTTGGAGGTTTAGTAGATAAGATAACTACTCAATCTTTAAAAGTTAAAGAAATAAATGATTTAGTAAAAAATATAAATATGATTTCTGGAAAAGAAATTGACATGGTTAAAAATAACCTTAGCAAACTTAACAGTACCTTTAATGATAATATAGTATATATTAAAAAGACTACCCTAGGCTTAACTAATTATTTAAAAGAGGAATTTCTAGAAGAAATATCACAATTAAGAGAGGAATTAGAAGCCTTGCAAAAGGATAAAGAAGCAATCTCAAACAACTTGTTAGAAATTAAAAAATTAATAAATGATAAGATAGTACCAACCACCCATGAAAATCAAAAAAATACCTATGAAATGTATAACAACTTAAAAGAAGAAAATGGCATCTTAAAAAAACAATTATATGAAATTATAAATCAAAATAAAGAAATAATAGCTTTTGCAAAAGAAATTCAAGAAGAGAATAAAAGCTACAAAGAGATTTTCAGCGAAATATTCTCAGAATGGAGCAAGAATAATATTAGAAGCTTTGCATTGAAGTCCAAATAATGGAAGGGGGTCAGACCCCCTTCCATTTAATGTAATGGGGTCAGACCCCATTACATTAAATTCCAGGAACTCTTTTTTTCTGCAATCAGCATTTATGGTGAGTTGGTAGGCTGAGAGAGGTTTGAGTTTCCCACTGGGGTTTGATAATAGAAGAAGCTAGAAACAACATAAAATATAGTGCAGTTTTTAATGAGTTTGGTTATAATATAAATAAGTAGATTTAGAGAATGGAGGATATTATGAAATTAATTAAAGATAGTGGAATAGATATTGATATGCTCTATGATGTTATAGCCTTATGTACTTTTGGAAGTTACAATGAAAGCTGTTGGGACAAGGAGCGAAGTGACATAGATGTTATGGTTCTTACTAATAAAGAGTTAGAATGGAATAGGGAAATGGAAATAGAAGATTATTTAACTAATCATTTATCAGTGTATTTTAATCATGAAAATATTCATATTACCTTCATTAATGATTTTATTTACCCCTTTGGAGAAATTATGATATCAAGCCCTAATAAAATCATATTACAGGAAGAACAGTATTTGGATTATATACTAGGGTATTCATGTTTTAAAAGAGATAGAGAAAACTTAGAAATTATAAGAGACTATCATCTAAAAGAGAGAGGATTGTAGTTATGGTTTATTATAAATATAAAAAAGAAAAGCTAGAAGAAAAGCTTGTAGAAAGTAAAGTCTTTTTAGTGAGAATAAGAGAATGTTTAAAGAGAAATCCAAATAGTGATGATGAAATAGTAGATGAAGCCATGATATCTTACTTTAATTCTTTCTGTGAATTTATATTAGATATGTGTGAAACATATTTAGTAGCAACAGAAAATTATATACCTAATAAATCAGGGGTAGATATATTAGAATTATCATCAAACTTTGGATTCATATCTTCAGAGGATTCTAAGAAACTTCAAGGAATAGTGAGACTTAGGAATAGATATACTCATGATTATTATCAAAGGAAATTAGCAAGGAAAAGAATTATAGCTATATGCAAATCTGAAATGATAACTTTAGATTTATTTCTAGAAACATCTTCTGAAAAAATAAGATTAGTTGTTAGTGACAAAGGTTAAGAGAATAGCAAATTGAAGCTAGAAACAACATAAAATATAGTGCAGTTTTTAATGAGTTTGGTTATAATATAAGTAAGTCATACATTCTTTCAGATTATGAGGAGTTAGAATCTGATATAGTTTATAAAGCAACAATAGAAAATAAAGAAGTTATATTTTATATTTTGTTAGAATTTCAGTCATATGTGGATTATAGTATGCCTATAAGATTATTTTTATATATGACAGAAATATGGAGAGAAGTTTTAAAAAACACTAAAAAAGTAGAAGTAAAAAGCAAAGACTTTAAATTACCATCAATAGTTCCTATAGTGTTATATAATGGTGAATATAAGTGGACAGTAGAGCGAAAGTTTAAAAATGTTATAAGTAAAAGTGAATTATTTGGAAATAACATAATTGATTTTGAGTATATATTAATAGATATAAATAAATATGAAAAAGAACAATTAATGGAACTAAAGAATATAGCATCAGCAGTGTTTTTATTAGATCAAAAAGTTGATATTGAAGAATTTATAAGTAGAGTTAAGGATATTGCCATAGGATTTAATACCTTAAGTGAAGAACAAAAAATCATGTTAAGGCGTTGGCTAAAGAATACTTTATCAGATGAAATTAAAGATAAATTAGGAGAAAGAATAGAAGATCTTTTAATTGCAAATAAAGAGGAGGTGGCTATCATGACTTCTAACATTTCAAAGACAATAAAAGAAACTTTTGAAAAAACAAGAGAAGAAGGAATTCAAAAAGGAATAGAGGAAGGCATCGAAAAAGGCATCGAAAAAGGCGAAAAAAATAAAGCTATAGAGATAGCTAAAAACTTATTAGATATTTTAGATGATGAAACTATTTCTATAAAAACAGGGTTAACAATAGAAGAAGTAAAAAGATTAAGAGAATAGCAAATTGAAGCTAGTCTCTAATTCTAGGAGCACTGCCCAATGAAAGAAGAATATCTAGGTATTTTTCTTTTTTGCGTAATCAGCATTTATGCTGAGCCGGTAGGCTAGAAGAATTTTAAATTCCCCACCGGGGTTTGAATTTTATAGTAAAATTTGTAGAACTGATATGTTTGAAATTATATGAGGTATAATATATGATATAGTTGTAAAGTTGCAAATAAAAATTAAGAGTGGAAGTTGATATATGTGAAAGTTGATAAAGTAAAGGAATTCCTCAGTAATGGAGAAAGTATGACTGTTGAGTTTAAACAGAGTCATAAAAAATTAAATAAGGATGTCTTTGAATCAGTATGTGCATTTTTAAATAGAAATGGAGGACACTTGTTTCTTGGTGTTGAAGACAAGGGTAATGTTATAGGTATTGCTTCAGAATCCATAGATAAGGTTAAGAAGGATTTTGTGACTTCTATGAATAATCCACAGAAAATAAGCCCAACCTTTTATTTATCTGTTGAAGAATTAGAGATTGATGGAAAAACAATACTTTATATCTTTGTACCAGAGAGCTCACAGGTTCATAGATGTAATGGTAAGATTTTTGATAGAAATGAAGATGGAGATTTGGATATAACGGATAATACAAATCTTGTTTCAGGAATGTACATGAGAAAGCAGGGGACGTATACAGAAAATAGAATTTTCCCTTTTGCAGAAATATCTGAACTCAAATCTGAACTTTTAATAAAAGTTAGGAAAATGGCTGCTAATGAAAGAGCAAATCATCCTTGGAAATCAATGAACGATTTAGAACTATTAAAAAGTGCAGGTCTATATCTTAAGGATCCTCAGAGTGGTGAAGAAGGAATAACTCTTGGAGGCATTTTGATTTTAGGGAGTGAAGAATTAATTCATGCAGCATTGCCTCATTATAGAACTGATGCTATTTTGAGAAGAATAAATATAGATCGTTATGATGATAGGGACGATATTAGGGTTAATCTGATAGAGAGTTATGAACGTCTCATGCAGTTTGTTTCAAAACATTTGAATGATAATTTTTACCTTGAAGGCGATAGAAGGATTAGCCTTAGGGATAAAATTTTTAGAGAAGTTGTTTCAAATTTACTCATTCATAGAGAATTTGCTAATCCATTTCCGGCAAAGCTAGTTATAGAAAAAGATAGAGTTTATGATGAAAACAGTAATAAGTCTCATGGTAATGGAATTATTGATCCCGAAAATTTTTCCCCATTTCCAAAGAATCCAACCATAGCAAAGTTTTTTAAAGAAATAGGATGGGTGGATGAGTTAGGTTCAGGTGTAAGAAATATTACTAAATATAATAAGATATATTCTGGTGCTATTCCAACATTTATAGAAGAAGATGTTTTTAAGACTATAATTCCTTTGATACCTCAAGCTACCGAGCAAGCTACCGAGCAAGCTACCGAGCAAGCTACCGAGCAAGCTACCGAGCAAGCTGACAATGAAACAAAGATACTTTTAGAGTTTTGCAAAGTTCCAAGAACAAGAAATGAAATGCAAAAATTTCTAAACTTACATCACAGAGAATATTTTAGAACAAAGATTTTAAATCCTTTGATTAAAGGTGGGTTGCTAAAATTAACAATTCCAGATAAGCCTACAAGTCCAAAACAAAAATATTATTCTAAAAAAAATTAAGAGACTAGCAAATTAAGGCTAGTCTCTAATTATAGGAGTAATGCCCAATGAAAGAAGAATATTTATGTATTCTTCTTTTTTGCGTAATCAGCATTTATGCTGAGCCGGTAGGCTGAGAGAGGTTTGGTTTTCCCCATCGGGGTTTGAAATTATTATATG